>JBJTXF010000131.1:0-10108 GCA_046082145.1 Limnohabitans sp.
TTGCGCCGACGCGGATGTTACTCCGCCAGCCCCGGGTGGCTTACACCATGCTGTGCGCGTCAATGAGCATCAGTTGATCATGGCCACCATAGCGGCGTCATCCAGCCGCAACGAGGCGGCCAAGCGCTTGGGCATCAGCCCACGCACACTGCGTTACAAGCTGGCCCAAATGCGTGAAATGGGGTTAGCCCTAACCTCTGCTGCTGCCTGACGCGAGGGGAATCTCCATGATCGAAAAAGCCACCTCCCCAGCCAATATTCAGGCCATGCTTCAAACGCTACGCGCCTATCAGTCCCAGGCTAGCGGCGCAGGGTTTGACACAGCCAGTGAAGGCCTGCGCATCGAGTCAGGCGCGACGCCAAGCGTACATCCCCCAAGCAAGGTACCCGGCTTTGGTGAGTTGGTTTCTAACGCAGTCAGCGAGGTCAACAAGGCCCAGCTGAAGTCGCGCGCTATGCAGGATGCGTTTGACCGCGGCGAAGAAGTGCCGCTAACCGACGTAGTACTCGCAATGCAGAAGTCGTCGATCGCGTTTGAAGCAACGCTGCAGGTCCGTAATAAGGTGCTCAAGGCGTATGAAGACGTCCTGAACATGCCGGTGTGAAGCCGTGCTGCAAGACTGAAAGCACACCATGGCCACAACCACACTGCCCCCCTCCCCTACAACGGCTAACACCCTTGGCGGCTCTGCCTCGACCGCGCTAGCAACCACAGGGAGCACGGCCTTGGCCAACGCCGCTTCAGCCACCGCTGCGCCTGAAGCCAGATCCGGCGCAGGAGGTCTCTTGGCGTTGACAGGCAGCAATCTGACAGAGTCGTTCAGGAACGTCATCACTCAGCCGGCAGTACGCCGCGCCTTACCCTTCATCATCATGCTAGCCGTATTGGTGATCTTTGGTTTGAGCTACGCGTGGATGCAGTCCACCCCTTACCGCCCAGTAATGCCCGGGCTGACCGAGGCCGACCAGCAGTCGGCGTTCGACGCTCTGCGTAATGCCGATTTCAAACCCAAAGTTGATCCGTCGACCGGACAGCTAACTGTGCCGAGTGCGCGTTTCCATGAGGCGCGTATGTTCCTCGCAGCCCAGGGACTGCCCAAGGGTGCCGTCACAGGCTTGGACGCGCTGAAGGAGCAGTCTTCGATGACTACCAGCCAGTTCATGGAGCAGGTAAGGGTGAACGCAGCGATGGAGCAGGAACTGGCACGCAGCATCATGCAGATCGCTACCGTGCAAAGTGCACGCGTGCATCTGGCCACTCCGAAGCAAAGCGTGTTTGTGCGTGACCGCACGCCTCCTAAGGCGTCGGTGGTCCTAGCCCCCTACCAAGGCCGAGCGGTATCGCAGTCGCAAGTGCAGGCGATTGTTCACCTAGTGTCCTCCAGCGTGCCGTACCTCACCGCCGACAACGTCACTGTCGTTGACAATATCGGCAAGCTTATGACGCAAAGCCAAGCTGAGCTCAAGCTTGGCATGACAGCGGCGCAAGAGCAGCACAAACAGCAACTCGAAGAGGTGTATGCCAACCGTATTCTGCAAATCCTCGGTCCAGTGGTTGGTGAGGCCAATGTACGTACTCAGGTGAACCTGGCGCTGGATTTCACTCACGTAGAAAGCACTACTGAAGACTTCGACAGCCGCGACAAGGGCCCGCGCACACGATCTGAGGTGCTATCGGAAGACCGGAATTCACGCATGGAAGCCGCTGGGGTGCCGGGAAGCTTATCGAACACGCCGCCGTCCAACACGACCGCCAGTACCAATACAGAAGCCGATACGTCTAAGGGCCAATCCGGTAGTCGTGGCACAACCAGTAATCGGCAGACTCGCAACTTTGAACTTGATCGCACAATCCGCCATGTGCGCAACGCCACAGGCGGAGTGACTAAAGTAAGTGTCGCCGTAGTGATCAATGAACGGCCAGGCCCGCCGCCTGTTGCGGGTAGTACGCAGCCGCCGAACGCACCGACCACAGTACCCTATACCCAACAAGAGCTAGACCGCATGCTGCAGCTTGTGCGAGGTGTGGTGGGCTTTAACGAGCAGCGGGGTGATGTGGTCAGCGTGGTACCAGCGAAGTTCGAGACACCCGCGCTCACCGAAACCATACCCTGGTACCTTGAAGACAAGGTGCAGACTGGTATCAAGAGTGGCCTAATCGCGCTGAGTTTTATCGTCTTCCTGCTGATCGTCGTGCGCCCCATCATGCGCATGGTGACTGCAGCCAAGGAAGCGGAGGAAGAAGAAAAGGCCAAGCAGGCGCTGAACGACGGCGAACTTACCGACGAAGATATGCGCATGATCCAGCTTGGCGAAGGTCAGAGCCTGGAAGAAATAAAGGCCAAGCTTAAGCCCAAGAAGTCTACTATTTCGATGGATATGCTGGACACGGCTAACACCTACGATGACAAGGTCGCGCTCATCCGGATGCTTGTAGCTGAAGACTCTGCCCGCGTAGCCAACGTGCTCAAGGGCATGATTAAGGCCGCTTGACGAGGAAATAGAGCATGGCAACCAAAGCAGATATCAAGGGTGACAAGGCTAAAGAAGATAAGGCAAAGGGCGCAAAGGGGAAAGACGATAAGGCAAAGGATAACAAGGCTATCCAAACTTCGTCTGGCGAAATAGAGCTTAGTGATGAACTTCAGACAGAGCTTGAGGCGCTAAACGGCACACATCGCGCCGCAGTACTAATGCTGTTACTTGGCGAGCAGCAGGCCTCCGAAGTCATCCGCTACATGAACCCGCGAGAGGTACAAGCGCTCGGTGGCGCCATGGTGTCAGTGTCCGATCTGTCGCAGGAAGCGATCAATGTGGTGCTAGATGAGTTCGTTGCCACCCTAAAAAAACAAACTAGCCTAGGACTTGGAACCGGTGACTATGTTGAAAAAGTATTTAAGCGCGCGCTTGGCGACGATAAGGCCGCATCGGTGCTTGGCCGCATCTTGCCCGGGCAAAGTAGCAAGGGGCTGGAAATTCTCAAGTGGATGGACGCCCGCTCAATCGCCGACATGATTCACGGAGAGCATCCACAGGTGATCGCGATCATCTTGTCGGTGCTCGAGTACGACGTGGCGGCTGATGTACTCAACTTCTTAGAGGCCGAACAACGGCCCGAGATTGTCCAGCGCATCGCAAGCCTCGAAACCGTACAGCCTTCAGCCATGGAAGAGCTTGAGGCGATCATGAAAAAGCAGTTCGCAAGCAACTCTTCTGCTATGTCCTCAAGCTTCGGTGGCGTTAAGGCGGCAGCCAAGATCATGAACTTCGTCAAGTCAGATTTGGAAGCAGGCATCATGGGTGGCCTGGAAAAGCTCGACGCGGATCTGCTGCAAAAGATTCAGGACAATATGTTTACCTTTGAGAACCTTACCGCGGTAGATAACCGCGGCATCCAGGTTCTTATGCGTAATGTCGAGCCAGATTTGCTGATGACAGCGCTCAAGGGCGCGCCTGATTTCGTTAAAGACAAATTTTTCGACAATATGTCGGCTCGCGCGCGCGTCATGTTTATTGACGACATGGAGGCTAAGGGCCCCCTGCGCCTAACCGATGTTGAAGAAGCGCAGAAACAGGTCATGCGAATCGCGAAGAAGCTTTCGGATGCTGGTGACCTCGTGCTAGCAGGACGCGGCGATGACTTCGTCTGATAGACAGACAGTAGCTAATAAGGATTGGTCGGCTGACCCGCTACTCAGCGGACGTAGGGCGCAGGAACCCACGTTCGTACGCTCACGCTGGGACGCTGCCGCCAGCAGTCCGTTCGGCCCATGGCGCATTGCTCCTGCGACCGACCCTACAGAAGGTCTGACCTTACCACCAGTGCTGCCATTGCAGGCGCCATCAGGCGTAGGCGCTACTCCCGCCTCAGTAGATGACGTGATACTTGCCACTGAGCACGAGCCATTAGTTGAGCCGGAAATACCGCGACTCTTCAGCATCAGTGAGCAGGAATTCGAGCGGGCACGCAGTGAGGCTTATGCACAGGGGCTAGCTGCCGGCATTGGTCAGGAGCGCATACATGTACAGGCTGACCGCGACCGTGAGAGTGAATTGATACGGCACCTGGGTATTGAGCTGCGGGCTCTTAACCAGGACACGCAGCGATTTTTCGAGCCGCTTCGTAAGCTCTCGCTGCACGTAGCCGAGCAGCTTGTACGCGCAGAGCTGCAAATATCAGGCGAATTCATCACAACGCTGATCAAGCAGGCCATAGAGCAGCTGGAGCAGCCTGGCGCAAAGGTAATCGTCTCACTGAATCCAGCGGATGCGCAACGATTAGCAAATATGGGAGCGATTGACGAGAATCTCCTCCAGATTGAAACTGATACATCGCTACGCGAAGGTAGCGTACGCGCTCGAGTGAACGACAGCATGGTGCAAGACTTAATTGAGCACCGCCTTGAGCCGATCGTGCAGCGACTTCTAGCTGAGCCCGACGCTTGGTTGCACAGATCGTAAGGAACGATGGGCGCTAGATGAATTCGCAAAATTGTGACTTCGCCAGTGACGTCACGCAGCGGTTGGGTGCCCTGCAAGCTGCTCCTCCCGAGCGCAGTGGCACCTTGATACGCCTGGTTGGTATGCGACTCGAAACCCGCGGCCTGATGGCGCCGCTAGGCGCCTGCTGTGAGGTGGTGGGTGAATTTGGCCACAAGGTTCAAGCCGAGGTTGTTGGCTTCAACGGCCAGACTCTCTACCTGCTGCCCTTTAGTGAGCCGCAGGGCATAGGTCCAGGTTCAGCGGTACGAGTACTCAGTCACACCGCGTCTGTGCGTTTAGGCCAAGCACTGCTGGGCCGCATCATAGATGGACGCGGTCAGCCGCTAGACGGAAAGCCAGCGCCGCGCTGCGAGGATGTACTAAGCCTACACGGTCGCCCAATCAATCCGATGGAGCGTGCTGGGATCCACCAAATCCTAGATGTGGGTGTGAAAGCCATCAACGGCATGCTGACGCTGGGGCGAGGTCAGCGAATGGGACTGATTGCCGGCTCAGGTGTTGGCAAGAGCGTCTTATTGGGCATGATGACGCGCTTCACCGAGGCTGATGTGGTGGTAATCGCCTTAGTGGGTGAGCGTGGCCGCGAAGTCAAGACTTTCGTTGAGGAGGCCTTGGGTCCGCAGGGCTTGGAGAAGGCTATTTTAGTGGCAGCACCAGCTAATGAATCGCCGGTGCTGCGCCTGAAAGCCTGTGCAATGGCGCATACGATAGCCGAGTATTTTCGCGACCAAGGCAAGAGCGTACTGCTACTGGTTGATAGCCTTACGCGCGTAGCGCATGCGCAGCGCGAAATCGGTTTAGCTGTAGGCGAACCGCCAACAGCCAAGGGCTATCCACCATCAGTCTTTGCACTTCTACCTACGCTGATCGAGCGCGCTGGTACGGGCCGGCATGGCGTAGGGTCGATAACCGCGATCTACACCGTCCTAGCCGAAGGCGACGACAGCAATGACCCAATTGTCGACATCGCCCGGGCCTCGCTCGATGGTCAGGTAATGCTTTCACGCAAGCTGGCCGACACAGCACACTACCCAGCCATCGACCTGAGCGGGTCTATCTCACGCGTGATGCAAAACCTTTTGCAGCCGGATGAAATGCGCGTAGCCAACCGCTTTCGTCGTCTGTGGTCGCTGTATCAGCAGAACCAGGACCTCATACAGGTCGGCGCCTACGAGCGTGGCAGCAACGCAGAACTAGACAATGCAATCAGTATTCGTGAAGCCATGGAAAACTTCTTGCGACAGGACATAAACACCAGTGAAGACGTTCAGACCACGTGGCACAACCTGCGCGGGCTTATGGGCGCGCTGGACTGAACACTTTCGGGAGAATACGAACATGCAGTCTGGCCGCGATTGCTGGGCAGTACTTGCCAACAGGGCGCGCGATACGGTCATACAGCGTAAGCAGGATCTGTCAACCGCGCTTGCTCGTGTAGAGAAGTTACAAATGAGCCGCGCCCGACTTACTAGACTCTACGACGACTACAGTTGTCGCGAGGCACAGGCTAAAGCCAGCATCACTACTGGTGCGGGCGTCCACCATCAGGCTAACTATCGCCAATTCATGGGACAGTTGCTAGCGCTACGCCAGCGAGTTGATCAAGACATTGCACTCGCACAGTCGGTAGTAGTGCAACAGAGAGCGAGCCTGATCGAGGCCGAAATAGAGACTCGCAAGATGGAAGCCTTGGTTGAAGGCGACAGGCGCACGGCTCTCGCTAAAAAAAGTAAGCAGGAGCAGCGCCAGACTGACGCTATCGCAATCGCGCGATTTAACGCGCAGCCTTGACCAGCCCGATTTTTCCGATTTGAAGCTGCGCTGCGCTGCTGCGCTGCCCCCCCCGGTATTCGTAGCGAGTAGGACTAGAGTCCGATCAACCCGAGATGGAGATCGGACGGATGAAGAAGCGATACACAGAGGAACTGAACCGCCCCAGGAATCGAGGAGGCTGTTTGGTTTAAGTTGACCTGGCAGTCTCGGCGCTTTGGGCGAGTTGCTGCCAGTAGTTTGCCTCTGCTTCGGTCGGTGGGATGTACCCGATGGGTTCGAGCAGTCGGATGTTGTTGAACCAGACGTTCATTTCCGCGTAGGCGGGACAGCTGTGAGGGCAGGCGTTGGCGTGGTGGAGTTTGTCGCAGGGGTCTGCGTCGCCAAGTTGCTCTGGCCGAGGTGGCCGCCAGCTCCGGTCTGCCCCTGTTGCTGCTGGTTGTTGATGCCCGACTGCAGCTGCTGCGCGCTTTGGCTGGTGTTGTTGTTGCCCGTCTGGTTGACAAACGAGGTCGAGGGCCCGACGACATTGCCGTAATTGACCGCTCCGGCCAGGCCGCCATGGATCGCCGAGGGCTGTACCACGGGCGTACGCGCCAGCGGATTGCGCACGGTGACCCCCGAGGCCGCGCCCTCCCTGCCCAGCGACTCGTAGAGCGTCGCCATCAGCGCTGGATTGTTGGACGCCTTGGCCTCGATGGCGCCCTCGATCAGACCCGCCAGCTGCGGCGTCAGGGCATGCCCCAGCCAGGACGGGCTGTTGCTGCGGATGGCCGAGAGCTGCTCGGCGCTGCACCGCCCGATGTTGCGCAACAACCAGTCCTGCGCCTGACGGGTGCGCTGTTCTACATCGTTTTGGCTCAGCGCCACGGTCTTGAACTGCGCCACCAGACAACCCCCGGAAGCCGAAGGCCGCGCAGCCTGCGTGGGCGGCGTAGCCGGGACAGGCGCTGTCGGCTGGGCTGGGGCAGGCCGAGTGATCTGGACGGGTGGCGTGGCCGTTGCAGGCTGCGCCGCAAGTGGCGCGGCCCCCAGCGCCAGACTGGACAGCAACAGGGACAACAGGGGCTTGTTCATGGCAGGCTTTCGGGGGGTACAGACCAACACTTCTGGCATCGTCAGCCGCGTTGTTCTCTTGAATTTCACCACAAGCCCGAGCGGTTAAAGCGGCAGTGTATTGACCCATCGGTTTCTGCACAGGTCAAGCTGCTAAAGCGTAAGCCTCGGCAGGGGTTCTCATGCCCAGCGCCTGGTGGGGACGCCGGTGGTGATAGAAGCCGATCCAGTCACCGATCACGCGGCTGGCGTGTTGCAGGGTCTCAAACCGGTGGCGATGAACGCATTGGTCCTTGAGGGTTCTGATGACCCGCTCGACCATTCCGTTCTGCTCAGGGCTGTAGGGCGTGATGAACTCCTGCTGCAGCCCATAGCTCTTGACCAGCGCTGTGTAGCTGCGGCTCGTGAACACCAGCCCGTTGTCCGAGCGCAGTAGGAACGGGCGCTGCACACGCCCCAGATGCCCGTAGCGGGCGATCAAGGCCTGCTCCAGCGCCGATTCGGCAGTCCTTGACCGGCCGCTGCGACTTAGGTGCCATCCCAGCAGTTCCCGGGTGTGGTAATCGATGACCAAGGCGAGCGTAGCCCAGTTGTCGCGCCCACACCAGACGCGGCACATGTCGGTGGCCCAGCGCTCATTGGGAGCCTTGGCCACCGAGGGCAAGGCCTGGACTCGAGGCCGGAATCCCACAGGCCGCTTGCGAACCTGCCAGCCCATGATCTGGAACACGCGCTGCACGGTGTTCTTATTCATGTCCAGCAAGTGCGCCACGGTGCGGTAACCGAAGGACGGGTTCTCCTCGATCATGGCCTTGATCGGTTTGACGAACTGGGCCTGCACCTTAGGCTCACCCTTGGTGGGTCGGTAGTACACCGTCCGGCGGGGAACACCGAACCAGTGGCAGAGTTTGACCATGCTGACGATCACGCCGTCGTCCTTTAAGGCCTGCTGTAACTCCAGGATCATTTTTCGTCCTCGTTGCCCAGCAGAGAGTTCAATTTTTTTCTGGCACGCAGTTCCAGCATCGCCTCTCCGTACGCCTCCTGCAGCTCGCGGAGCTGCCGTTCGTACTGCTCCTTCACCTCCAGAGGCTTGGTGCGCAGGGCGTTCTCCATACCCTTCTTGCCCTCATCCACCCACCCCTCAATCTCCGAAGGTGGCAGGTCATAGGCCCGGCTGGCCTCGGCCACGGTGGTCTTACCCTGGATGATGTCCAGGATCAGGGCCGTCTTGCGCTTGGCTGTCCAGCGCTTGATGTCGTCGTCCATCACAGTGCTCATTGGTGTGTCCTTTCAACGTTAACACCTGAGCAGAAATTCACTGGGTCAATACACACCGAGCTCAACAAGACCAACATCAACCTAACGGGTTTGGCTCAGACCGGTTTGGAGTATGTGCCGTTCAGCGGCTGAAAGCATCAGAATCATGCGCCGAATCATTCATTAGATTTGGAGCTTCGTCATTTGTAATTGATTACCGGATAAGGCATAGCGTCAGAAGCGGATTTGTTGCCGCTAATTGATGTTTCTTACAGCAATTGGAACATTCTGCCGTCCCCACGGGACAGATCAAGGTCAGCAAAGTAAAAAAGTCTGAAATTTCTGTCTTGTGTGGCTAGGGTGTAGCTGCAAAGGCAACTCTGACAAGCCTACCCCTCCCCCCAATACACAGAGCGCCAACTACCACTGTTCGGGCTTATGATAAAAATTTACTGGTGACTTTTACACACATTGCTCGCCGTCGGCCATCCCCTCCAAGATCCCGCGCTTGAACTTCTCGTCAAAGATCAAATGCTGACCTGAGAACTCAGAAAACTGGATGATCATCTCGGTCTACCGGGTTGGGGTTTGGTGTTGCATTGTAGAGACCCACGCCAGTTGCTTAGGCAGGCACACGGTCTTCAGATCGTAGTGCTGCTGCGCAAAGGCCCGGGCGTTGGTCCCCAGCCTCTGGCGCTCTTGGGGTTGGTCCAGCAGTTCGCACACCTGCCGGGCCAGGGCTGGGGGGTCAAAGAAGTTCACCAGGCGCCCGGTCTGGTTGTGTGTGATGGCTTCGTGCAGGGGTTGCGTGTCGCTGGCCACAATGGCGCAGCCCGCGCTCATGGCCTCGAGCAGGCTCCAAGAGAGCACAAACGGGTAGGTCAGGTAGACATGCACAGTGCTCAGTTGCAGCAGCGGGATGAAGTGCTGATAAGGCACATTGCCCAAGAAGTGCACCCGGCTCCAGTCGGCGTCTGAAATTTGGGACCTGACTTCGGCTGCAAAGATGTCTTTCCACTTTTGGCCATTGTCTGGTCTGGCCCCGTAGCTCACATCGTCTGCGCCCACGATCAAGACGCGGGCGTTGGGCCTTTGTTTCAGAATTTGGGGCAGCGCCCGCATGAACACGTGGTAGCCCCGGTACGGCTCCAGGTTGCGGTTAACGAAGGTGATGACCTCGTCGCCTTTGGTCAGGTTCTGTTGCCCGTTCAGGGTCAGCTTGACCTGGGGGTTGGGGGCCACCGCTTGGGTGTCGATGCCGTCGTGCACCACGGTGATCTTGCTGCGAAACGGCTCGGGGAAGGTGCTGGCTTGCCAGTGGGTGGGGCTGATGCCCGCGTCGGCCACCTCGAAGTGCAGCAGGTTGTTCAGGTTCTTCAGTCGCAAGCGGCAGGCGTCACCCGCGTCTTTGGGGGGGAACTCGGGGTCAAACCCCACATCCGCGCCTTGCGGGTGGTAGAAGAACTCGCAGTAAATCGCCAGCTTGGCCTGGGGCCAGACTTCTTTGAGAAACAAGCTC
>JBJTXF010000132.1:0-4025 GCA_046082145.1 Limnohabitans sp.
CCAGACAGGTTCATGAAAGTGGCGGGTTTGAGCATCCACAAGGTTTGGCCTTGGTAAACCGTGCGAGCAGCCCAGCCGTGGAAGTTTTTTTCGGGTTGTAGTTGCACCTTTAACCGAATTGCCATTTGGTCGATCCACCAAAAGCCAACGTTGTGGCGCGTATTCTCATATTCTGAGCCCGGGTTACCCAAGCCAATAAACAGTTTGATCATAGGGAAGGATTATGGAGCGCAAAAAAAACCCGCCGAATGAACAGGCCCCAGTGGTTAGACATTCGTCCAACTTTTGGGTCAGTTCACAAGCGGGCTTTTGGAAGAGGTAAAAGAAAATTACTTTTTACCTTTGCCTTTACCTTTGGCAGGCGCAGCAGCAGGCGTGGCAGCTGCCTCTGGTGCAGCTTCTTCGGCCACAGAAACCACGCTGACAAGCACGGGATTGTTTTTGCCGTGGGTAACGGCTTTCACGCCCTTGGGCAGAGTGATGTCATTGATATGCAAAGAACTACCTTTTTTCAGTCCACTCAAATCGACCGCGATGAATTCGGGCAAATCGGCTGGCAAACAAGCAATTTCAAGCTCAGTCATGACAGGGTTGACCAAACACGCGTCGACTTTGATCGCAGGCGAATTTTCTTGTCCGCTGTAGTGAAGTGGCACTTTCATGTGCAGCAAGGTATCGGCTTCTACACGTTGGAAATCGATGTGCAAAACCAATTGTTTAAAAGGGTGGTATTGCACGTCTCGCAATAAAACTTTGGAAGTCTGACCGGCCAGTTCCATTTCAAGAACAGAGGCGTGGAACGCTTCTTTCTTCAAAGCGTGCCACAAAGCGTTGTGGTCAAGCTCAATATTGACTGGTTGGTGGGCTTTTCCCCCGTAAACGATACCGGGTGTGCGACCGGTGATGCGCAGACGGCGGCTCGCACCCGTACCCTGCTTGCTACGCTCAAAGGCGACAAATTTCATGACTCTCTCCTGAAGAAGTCCACCGCGACCAGTGTGACTTCGGTTTCACAAAAAGAAGCAGAGAACTGCTTCACAACATTGAACCCCCACCGCAACCACTTAGAAAAGCTGATCTTGGTCGGAGAACAAACTCATGACCGACTCTCCTTTGGCAATCCGTTGGATCGTTTCAGCGATCAAGGGGGCCACAGAGAGTTGGCGAATTTTTTGGCAGGCTTGGGCCTGTGAGCTCAAAGGGATGGTGTTGGTGACCACCACTTCATCCAGGGCCTCACCCTTGGCAATGCGGTCTATAGCTGGGCCAGAAAAAATCGGGTGTGTACAGTAGGCATACACTTTTTTGGCACCGCGTTCTTTCAAAACTTCTGCCGCCTTGACCAAGGTGCCTGCCGTATCGATCATGTCGTCCATGACCACGCAATTGCGACCGTCGATTTCGCCGATGACATGCATGACTTCGCTGACATTGGCGCGAGGGCGGCGTTTGTCGATGATGGCCAGGTCACAGTCGAGTTGCTTGGCCAAAGCACGGGCTCGCACCACACCTCCTACATCGGGCGAAACCACAATCAAATCGTCATAATTTCTGAGGCGTAAGTCGCCCAACAAAACAGGCGAAGCATAAATATTGTCAACCGGTATATTGAAAAAACCTTGGATTTGATCAGCATGTAAATCCATGGTCAATACCCGAGCCACACCGACAGTTTGCAACAAATCGGCGACCAGTTTGGCGGAAATAGGCACTCTGGATGAGCGTGGTCGCCTGTCTTGTCGGGCATAACCAAAATATGGAACCACGGCGCTGATACGTTCAGCGGAGGCCCGCTTGAGGGCATCCACCATGATCAGCAATTCCATCAGGTTCTCGTTGGTAGGGTTACAGGTGGATTGCACCACAAATACGTCTCTGGCTCGAACGTTTTGGTTGATTTCAACCGTGACTTCGCCGTCTGAAAACCGACCGACCTCGGCCGCACCCAAGCCTATACCCAAATGTCCCGCCACTTCAGCGGCCAAACCAGGATTGGCATTACCGGTGAAAACCATGAAATCCGGAGTGAAGGGTTGCGACATCTTGGCGAACTGAAGTAAAAAAAACGAAAGCAACAGCAGGTGGTTAGACCCTCAAGCACGCATCTTTCGCCACAGAGCAATCAGGTGGCAGGGGAGGAAGGACTCGAACCCTCGCATGCCGGAATCAAAATCCGGTGCCTTAACCAACTTGGCGACTCCCCTATTCGGGACACCCGTTTTTCAACAGATGTCATTTACACAACTCAGGATACCCAACCAGCCAGGGGGTGGATTTCCAAATTGCTGCCAACATGCAATTGCCATCCGGCGGGCGGCACAGAAAACACGATTGGATTGGGCACATGTGCAAACACAGCGCTTCCTGAACCGGTCATTCTGGGTTGTAACCCATGCCGAGACAGCCAACTGAGGGCCAAATCAACCTGAGGAGACAACGCTTTTGCAACTGCCTGCAAGTCATTTCGCCCAAAGGCGAATGGCCGTGCAGCAAAGTCTGAAATTGTAGCAGGTGCAGAATCTCGTTTAAGCGCTGGGTGCTGGAAGATCGCGGCGGTATCTAACCCGGCTTCGGGTTTGAGTACGGCGAAATGGGCCTGTGGCATGCGAACAGGGGTAATGACTTCGCCAATTCCTTGAACCCAGGCGTTGTGCCCGCACAAAAAAAAGGGCACATCTGCACCTAGTGATAAACCCAAGGGCAGTAACTCCGACAGTGGCCAATTCAGTCCCCACAATCGGTTCAATGCCAGTAACGTGGTGGCAGCATCAGACGATCCACCTCCCATTCCTGCTTGAGTGGGCAGTCTTTTATCTATTTGAATCAGCGCCCCGAACCTGCTGTCGCTGGCTTTTTGCAGTAATCGCGCTGCCTTTAAGCTTAAATCTTCAGCAGGTAAGGTCTGGGTCAGGTCGTGGCGAATCAATTGGCCATCATGGCGAAGGTCAAAATGCAAAATATCCCACCAATCGAGCAACATGAACGCAGATTCAAGCAAGTGATAACCGTCATCACGTTGGCCGGTGATGTGCAAAAAAAGATTCAGCTTGGCCGGTGCAGGCAGATGGTGCAAACAAAGGGGCAAAACCATATTGCTATTTTTTTGGGGGGAGGTCCAATAAAAGAGTCAATTGCAGTTGGGGCAATGGTGTGAGGCGTTGGGCAAATATGCGCCGACTTTTTTGTGGCAAGTGTTCCGATTTGATCTGCCAGCCTTGAAGAGCTGGTCCATCGCGGTTTAGCCAAGCCAAGAGGGTAGGCATTGGCAATGCGGCGCCTGTCAACTGCAGAGTCAAATCCTCCATAGACGCAAAATGGTTTTGCTTGTTTCCTTCAGTCAGTACAGCGCCACTTGGCGTCCAACTGGCTACTGCAACCGTGCTGCCCAGCGGCGAATAAATGGTCAATTCACCATTGTCAGCCGTACCTTGCAGGTCAAAATTGAAACTGAATTGCTCGGGCTTGTCTTGCAATATACGCAATTGCAAACGGCCTTCCCAATGGCCTTGCTGTGCCAGTTGAGTCAGCTTGGATGTGTTTGAAAACACACTGCATCCGGGCAGCATCGCAAGCGAGGTACAAAGCAACAGCGCTGTCAACTGTCGAGAAACCGAAAAATTCAAAGCTTGACTTTCAGTCGCTTGAGCGTTTCCACCAGCAAGTCATTTTTGGGGTCAATTCGGGCCGCCTCACGCCAAATTTTCATCGCCTTGTCTTTCTGTCCCAAGCTCCAAAGAACTTCACCTAAGTGGGTACCAATTTCAACATCATTTTTGGTGTCATAGGCACGTTGCAAGATAGCAAGCGCAGCCAGTTTGTTACCCATTCGAAATTCCACCCAACCCAAGCTGTCAGTGATCATGGGGTCTTCCGGAGAAAACTCCAATGCCTTGACAATCAACTCACGCGCTTCAGACAGCCGCATATTGCGATCAGCCAAGGCGTAGCCCAATGCGTTGTAAGCATGCTCGAAACTGGGTCTTTCAGCAATCACGCTGCGCAACAGTCGCTCCATCTCATCGATG
>JBJTXF010000133.1:0-3649 GCA_046082145.1 Limnohabitans sp.
GTCTGTCAAAGTTGAAGCGGCTCCTCAAACTTTCGAGCAAGAAAAACACAGTACGCTTACGAAAGAAGAGCCCGTCAAAACCGACGCTGGCCAGAAGAATCTGCACCATGCCGACAGCCACACCACTGCTACTCCTGTCGCATTGACTGCAGGTCAAAAAATTCTGGTGATCAATAGAGCCAAAGGCCAACCTGCAGCAGCTGACCATTGAACCAAAGCCGCTATCAAGATTGCGGCATCTGTGTCGATCTGATGCACATGAATTTGTATACCTACTTTATCCAGACGGCCATTGGCATGTGTGTGTTTTGCACAATGCTCGGTGGCGCTCAGGCTGAATGGGCGGAATTGCTCAAGGACGATGACATCACCTATGTGTGGGACAAAGATTCTGTGCGTGCTGTTCATGTCAGCCGTATTGCTTGGACCATGACCAATTTGACTGCAAAAGGGGTCAAAGCGCCCAATGGAGAGGAATACTTGTCGTCTTTGGCGCGTTGGCGTATCAACTGTAAAACCGATTCGTTCGTAAAGCTTTCTGAAAGTTTTTACGCCAAAGCAGACGGCAAAGGTCGTGAAGTGGCGTTTTATGAAGCGGCAGACTGGCGACCAAGAGATGCTGCCATTCGCCCGGGCTCGTATCTTTCTCTGCTGAAAAAACAGATTTGCACTAGCTCTCCCTCCTGAACTCTGTAGCTAGAGTGGCTTGTCTGCGCGGCATCTAGGTAGCAGACATGAAAGGAAGAGCTTGCGTGTATTTGGTGGACCTGCGCCTGGTTTGCTAGCCTGGACGGCCGGTACTTTTTTACAACTGTTTCAACCTGTGTTGTGGCCGTTGGGGTATTACGCCTTATTGGTTTTGGGCAGTGTTGTTGCTTGGTTGGTATGCCGCTGGCCAACGCTTCACAGGCGTTTTGGTCAGCAACTTTGTTTTGGTTTTCGTTTGATATGCTGGCTGTGTCTGGCTTTTGCTGTCACCGGGTGGCGGGCTGTTTTTTTTCAGCAGCAATCTTTATCCACCACGCTCGAGGGTATTGATTTATGGGTCACCGGCGTGGTGTCGGAAATGCCCCAGATCCGATCAGATGGTATTCGATTCACTTTCAAGGTTGAGCATGCCCTGCGTCCAGACACGAACAGTTCAGTGGCATTGCCAGAGACTTTGAATTTGGGTTGGTATCGAGGAAGTTTTGGCGATGAGGCCAAAGTATTGCCTCTGTTGCGTGCTGGCGAACGCTGACGCTTGCCGGTCAGACTGAAGCGACCACATGGCTTTGTCAATCCCGGTGGTTTCGATGCAGAATTGTGGATGTGGTCCCAAGGTGTTCAAGCCAGCGGCCATGTGCGTGAGACAAATGCACCTGAACGTTTAGGGCACACATGGGAATATTGGGTCGAGCAATGGCGGCAGTCAAACCGAGAAGCCGTTTACCGCGCAGTTGCTGAACCTCGTTGGGCTGGGCAAATTGCTGCATTGTTGCTTGGCGATCAGTCCAGCATTCAGGCCGAAGACTGGGACATATTTCGTCTCACAGGCATCGCCCATTTGATGAGCATTTCTGGCTTACACATCACGGTGTAGGCATGGATGGCCAGTCGCTTGATCAGTACCCTTTGGCGCCACAGCGACCTGGTGGGTCGTTCGTGGTGTTTGAGTTATCCGGCGGTTCAGGCTGGCTTGTGGGGCGGCTTACTTTTTGCCCTGGCTTATTCGGTTTTCAGTGGCTGGGGGGTGCCTGCGCAGCGCACGGTTTGAATGCTGGCTGTGGCCAGCTTATTGCAATGGCGCGCTTGTCGTTGGCCGGTATGGGAGCGCTGGTATTTGGCAGCCACAGCTGTGTGTGCGTGGGACCCGTGGGCGTTGTTACAGCCGGGATTTTGGTTGAGTTTTGTGGCGGTAGGCATCTTGTTTTTAATGCCACAGCAGGCTAACCCTTCGTTGGTTGCCCAGACGCTTGCGCTTTCACGGTGGCAAAAAATCTTCAATCCATTAAAACAATTGTGGCGCGAGCAATGGTGGCTAACACTGGCATTGACACCTCTGACTTTGTGGTTCTTTCATCAAGTCAGCATCATCGGTTTGGGTGTGAATATGTTGGCCATTCCTTGGGTGACGTTGCTGGTCACGCCGCTGGCTTTTGCGGGAGTATTGTGGTCACCGCTGTGGCAAGTCTGTGGTTTTGCATTGCAAGCACTGATGTCGGTGTTGGAACCTTTGTCATCTCTGTCATGGGCGGTGTGGCGCAGTGCTGCACCACCTTGGTGGTTAGGCATTGGGGGACTGTTTGGTAGCTTGATGTGGGTTCGCATTTCTCACCCGACTGCTCGGATTGTGCCCGTGGTTGGTTGGCTGGCCATTTTGTTCTGGCCAACGCCGCGACCTGCACATGGCGTGGTGCAAGTCTTATTTGCGGATATTGGGCAAGGTAATGCTGTACTCGTACGGACGGCACAACACAGTTTGATGTTCGATACCGGTCCACGTTTTGGTGTTGATAACGATGCTGGACAACGCGTTTTGCTGCCTGTGTTGCAGCACATGAATGAACGCATTGATGCTCTGGTGCTGAGTCACCAAGACAGCGACCATACGGGAGGTGCATTGAGCTTGATGGCGCAAAATCCACAAGCCCAAGTATGGTCCTCTATTACACGGGCGCATTGGTTGTCGCAGCAGCTTGAGATGCAGCGATGTATTGCAGGACAGGCCTGGAAATGGGATGGTGTGACATTTGAATTTATTCATCCTTTAGAAAGCGATTACGAACGGCATTTCAGACCCAATGCGCGCAGTTGTGTGTTGCGCATACAAGCTCAAGGGCAAACCGTATTGCTGACCGCAGACATCGAAGCCCTGCAAGAGCAAGCATTGTTGCAACGAATGGGTGATGCTCTCAGGGCCGATGTGATATTAGTGCCGCACCATGGCAGCAAAACATCCTCAACAGAGAGTTTTATTGATGCCGTACGTCCACGTTGGGCGTTGTTTCAACACGGATACCTCAACCGTTACGGTCACCCTGCACCTGTGGTGGTGCAACGCTATGCAGACCGAGGAGTACGCATATTGCACTCTCCCACTTGCGGTGCCATGCATTGGCGCAGTGATATACCGCAAGCGGTGTTGTGTCAAAGGGATTTGGATAAGCGTTATTGGCGCTTCTGATCATGTTGAACAGCAATGTCAGGCTTTTCTTCCAGAGGCCATCAAATTGTCGAACGGCATTTCACAAAACTGCGACCACAGCACAAACTCATCCCTGAATTTAGACCAAGGCCCGTGTATTTTTTTGAATGCTGGACTGGTATCTATCAACTCTGTCATGAATTGTTGGTTGGCCTTGTAGCAAGCTTTCAATATGTCTGGTGAAAACCGTTTGAGTTGTGCTCCATTGCCGATCAAACGCCGCAAAGCTGCGGGGTTTGATGCATCGTATTTGGCGGTAGACCACTGGTTCGCTTCTGCAGCCGCAATCTTCAAGACTGCTTTGTATTCAGCAGGCAAAGCGCCAAATGCTTTTTGGTTGATGAACAAAGACAATGTCGCAGAACCTTCCCACCAACCCGGGTAGTAATAGTATTTGGCAACTTTGTTCAAGCTTAGGTGTTCGTCATCTGCCGGTCCTACAAATTCAGCTGCATCAATCAC
>JBJTXF010000134.1:0-2117 GCA_046082145.1 Limnohabitans sp.
TGCTGCTGGCACTGGCCATACTCGGTTCCTGCGCAGGGTTTGTCGCCGGCTTGCTGGGCGTAGGCGGTGCACTGGTGATGATCCCTTTTTTAACTTACCTGTTGCACCATTTAGAGATGGGCACTGACATGGCGGTCAAGATGGCCATCGCCACTGGCATGTCGACCATTGTTGTCACGTCTTTGGCCAGTACGCGCGCTCACCATCAAGCGGGTTCGGTACGCTGGGATTTATTCAAAGGACTAACCCCTGGCTTGGTCATCGGTAGCACAGTTTCAAGCCTTTGCTTGTTCTCAATCATCAAGGGCAACGTGCTTGCTTTGTTGTTTGGTGGCTTCACTGCTTTTTCGGCCACCCAAATGCTGCTGGATAAAAAACCCAAACCGAGTCGCCAAATGCCTGGTGTGATGGGGCAATCATCGGTAGGCGGTCTGATCGGGCTGGTTTCCGGATTGGTGGGTGCGGGCGGCGCATTTATCAGCGTGCCATTCATGACATGGTGCAACGTTCCTTTAAGGCAGGCAGTCGGCACCAGCGCTGCACTGGGATTCCCTATCGCGTTGGTCAATGCCTTGGGTTATGTAGCAAGTGGTTGGTCTGTGCAAGACACACCGCCGCACAGTTTTGGCTTTGTGTGGTTACCGGGTTTTTTTACCATTTGTATCTGCACCGTTTTCACTGCCCCCATAGGTGCACGATTTGCGCAACGCCTGCCCGTGATCAAGCTCAAACGCGGGTTTGCGCTATTGCTGTATGTACTGGCTTGCACCATGTTTTACCGAGGACTGCGCGCCGTATAAAGGTTCACGCGCTTGCTCAAAACCATCCACTTGGCAGACACCAGGGTGAAGTGTCATGTGTGAGCCCTGCCCACAATCCCGCAGTGGCTGTCACTGTGAGCAATAAGCCAGACACACGTGCGCCTAAGTGATCACTTAGCCAAGGGGCTGTTTGGTTGCCACTTGTTTTAAGCCACTGGATTTGGTGCGAATGCTTGGAATTTCCCCAACGGGACCACAACCCTGGCACCACCGTCAGTACCAAACCACCACCCAATGCAAACATCACCATCACCAAGGCTCCTTGCAAAGCTCCGGAAGTAAACATAGCCACCAGTAAGGCCGAATACAACAATCCGCAAGGCAGTAAAGCCCACACCATACCCAGCCATAAAGGCGACCATAAGTGACTCCGATTGCGATGCGATGTGTGAGACAACCTGCGCCAAATTTTTTCACCAAAACGGTTGATCCACTTAGATTGCTCAGCCCGCCAAATCAACCACAAGCCCCACATTACCGCGGTGACATGCAACATGCTCCACAGCGGATGAAAAACCGCAGTTTGCCCAGCCAACCATGTCAATGAATGCATTGAAACAGCAGCAATCGCACCCAAGACACCATAGCCCAATAAGCGTCCTGTTTGAAATAACCACAGGTTGCGCCAAGCCGATTGGCCTGGCCAGCGAGCGACACCCATGCATCCCGAGCCACACATAGCCAGACAATGCGGCCCTCCGGCTATGCCCATCAACAATGCACTCAACAGCAACGAGCCCAGCATCACAAGATTTTCGAGAAATGAGCCCGCTGCCCATCAGCTTGTACATATTTGTCAAACACCATGGCGATGGCCCTCACCACATACCAACCGAGCGAAGTGACTTCAATCGCATGCGGCTCAAGTGTGACCAAACCCGATTCAACCAAAGCTTCTAATTGGTTTAATTTGCGAGCAAAGTACTTTTTGAAATTCAACAAATGAGACTCTTCGATGCCTGCCATTTCCACCCTGCCTTGACACATCAGCGCCATGATGATGCTGCGCCTGACCAGGTCATCGCGGGATAAAGCCACACCCTTGACCACAGGAAATTTACCTTGTTGAAGCAAATCACTGTATCCCTCCAGTGATTTCGCGTTTTGTACATAACTTGCACCCATGCTGCCAATGGATGACACACCCAAGCCCAGCAAATCGCCGTCGGGGCGTGTGCTGTAGCCCTGAAAATTCCGGTGCAATCGTCCCTGCCGTTTGGCGATAGACAAACTGTCATGCGGCAACGCGAAATGGTCCATACCTATGTAGACATAGCCTGCTTCTTGCAAGCGCTC
>JBJTXF010000135.1:0-3183 GCA_046082145.1 Limnohabitans sp.
TCCAAGTGAGGGCATGGCAGCAAGCGGAAATTACGAATCCATGCTGTTCAATTGCATTGACCCGCGCTTCACCACCCTGAGTTGGCAATACATGGGCTTGCTTCAAGGTGTTAGCCGCGATAAATTGGAAGACAACTACAGCCACTTTGTGATGGCTGGTGGCCCTATCGGTGCAGTGCATCCCAAGTTCGAAGCATGGCATAAAACCTATTGGGACAATTTGGATGTCACCGTGTCGCTACACAAAATCAAACGTGTGGTGGGCATCACCCACCGAGATTGCGGCGCAGCCAAATTGGCATTCGGAGAAGCAGCCGTATCCAAACGTGAAGCTGAAACAGAGGCGCATGGTGAAGCGCTTGCAGCATTCCGTGATGGTGTCAAAAAGCGCCACCCAAAACTCAGTGTCATTACCGGGGTGATGGACACCAATGGCAAAGTCGACTTGATCGGTTAATTGCGGTTCAGAGTTGGCTTAAAAAATTCAGCAGGCGCTGATTGACTTCTTGCGCTCGCTCCTGTTGCACCCAATGCCCTGCGCCGGGGATCAGTTCGCAAAACCGCATGTCGCTGCATGCCTGCGTTTGCATTTTCTCGAATGCGCCGGGAAATTGATACACCCCCCAATCGCTGGCGCCTGCGATAAATGCTGATGGCACCTGAATGGTTTGTTCGCTGAATTTGGACAGTGCCATGAATTCGTCGCGGTCTGTCGCGCAGCGATACCACTGTAAGCCACCTTGGTAACCGCGTCTGGCGTACTCGCTGCTGTAAACCATCAAATCACTATCAGGTAACCACTGGCATGTGCTGATATGCGCAGCATCAGGCATGAACTCAGCCACCGCCTGTGCCATGGTTTTGCCCCAAGGCATAACGTAGTAATGCGGCAACAGCGCCAGTTCAGTGGCTTGCCAGGTTTTGAGCCGAAATGGTTGGTTGGGTGCCCAATCCGCACTTTTGACGTGGTAATAAGCACGCATGAAATCATGCAAACCTTGTGGGGCGTGCCACATATCGTCGTTGGCTTGGCGGTCGGAGTAATACCACTGGTAATGTCGACGCGGCTCGGGCAGTTGCTCCAAGGCAGCGACTTGTTGTGTCAGCAAGGCATGCGTTTGCGCAGCAGTGGCGGTGTCTGGCGGCCCTGCAAACGGCGCACTCATGAGCACCACGCTGCGAAACATATCGGGTCGGGTCAATGCGCACCAAGCTGCTACCGGTGAACCAAAGTCATGGCCTATCAGCGCATGCACATGCGTGTGGCCCAAAGCTTTGACCAAAGCCAGCATATCGTCCACAAGTCGCAACAGATTGCATGCCCGCCAGTCACCATCGAAATCGTCATCGCTGCCTTCGGTGCGACCGTAACCCCGTTGATCGGGGGCCACCACATGAAAACCTGCGTCTGCCAAAGCCTTCAACTGATGGCGCCAACTGAAAGCCAGTTCTGGAAACCCATGCAATAGCAACACCAACGGCTTTGAAACTGCGGCAGCCTCGGTGCGACCCGCTTCTAATACATGCATGTCAAGCCCAGTATCGATGCGCACATGGCGAGTACTGACGCCCTCAGGCAATGGCAACGTGGTCCAGGCATCAGCGTTCATTTGCTCACCCTTTGGTGTGTTGTGATGGAGTGCATTATGCGTATGGCATCAAGCAGATGCGGCAGCCAAGTTCAGGGGAAGGGATCGCAAGCGTTGCCCTGTCAACGTGAATAACGCATTGGCGACTGCAGGTGCCAGGGGTGGTGTACCAGGCTCACCCACACCTTCCGGATTAGCGTTGCTGGCCATGATGAAAGTGTCCACTTGCGGCATGTCCGGCATTCGCAATACTTGGTAATCGTGAAAATTGCTTTGTTGAACCCGGCCTTTGCTCCATTGGATACGGCCATACAAAGCAGCGGACAAGGCAAATGCCACCGAGCCTTCCATTTGCTGGGCAATCAAATCGGGGTTGATGGCAGTGCCGCAGTCGATCACACACCACACCCGATGTACTTTGATCTTTTGTTGCGTCACCGATACCTCGGCGACTTGCGCCACGATGCTGCCGAAGGATTCGTGCAAAGCCAAACCCATGGCGCGCTGGCTACCGTCTGGGGCTTGGTAGGGGGTACTTTTCCAGCTGCTTTTTTCAGCAACAGTTTGCAACACTTTGGCGTGACGTGGATGGTGTTTCAATAGTGATAGACGAAATGCCAAAACATCTTGCCCGCTCGCGTGCGCTACTTCATCGACAAAACTTTCTTTGAAAAACGCTTGGTGCGAATGCCCAACGGAGCGCCAAAAACCCACTGGTATGGGCAGTTCCACGGCGCAATGGCGGACTTTCGCGTTGGGCCATTCATAGGCTTGGTCAAACGCGCCTTCGGCGGTGGTTTTGTCGGGGCCTGCAGAAGGCAATCCAAATAATCGGTTGAGCACTTGCGGCAACACAGCTTGGCTGCTGGAAATGTTGTGCCAAGCGGTCAATTGACCGTTGTCATCCAGCGCAGCGGTGAAACGACTGGCAGCAGCAGGTCGATAAAAATCGTGTTGTAAATCTTGGGTGCGGTCCCACAGCGTTTGTACCGGTGCGCCTTCGCAGGCTTTGGCAATGAAAGCTGCTTGCGCGATCACATCCATTTCAAGCCGCCGCCCAAAGCCGCCGCCCAGCAAGGTCAGGTGCAATTGCACTTTGTCAGTCGAAATGCCCAGCACCTTGGCCACCACATGGCGAGCCAGATCGGTGATTTGTGTTGGTGCCCAGACTTGTGCTGTGCCGTCCTTGAACCAGACCGTACAGTTCAATGGCTCCATGGCAGCATGCGCTAAGAAAGGCGCGCTGTATTCGGCTTGGACCAGACGTTTGGAGGCGGCAATCACACCGTCAGCATCGCCGTGCGAAAAATAGGTGAACCCGTTGTCACTGTCCAGAGCTTCTTTGAAGCTGGTTTGTACGGTGGCATCCGATAGGTCTGATGAGTTGCCAAGATCCCATTTGACGGACAATTCACGCAGGCCCTTCATTGCGTGGTAAGTGGATTGCGCTACCACCACCAATGCACGTGTGCTGCCATACAACTCAGGCACAGCCAACACTTTCTTCACACCCGCCAAGCTGATCACGTTGGTGTCATCAAAGTTTGAAAAAGCGCCACCCACTTCAGGGTTCATGCCCATACAGGCATACAAC
>JBJTXF010000136.1:0-3484 GCA_046082145.1 Limnohabitans sp.
CGCAATCGCTTTTCGAGCCTTGGTAACCACGGGTTTTTGGCCTGCAATTTTGCCCATGTCGCCGACAGCATGGTCCATGACTTTCTTGTCAGCCACCGCCTCCGAGACACCCATGTTGAGGGTGATTTTGGTCAGGCGAGGCACTTCCATGGGCGACTTGTAACCAAATTTGGCGGTCAAATCGGGGACCACTTTTTCGCGATAATGTTGTTGGAGTCGAGCCATGTTCATGCAGCCTTGATAACTTCACCGCTGGACTTGAAGATGCGAACCTTCGAGCCATCGGTATGGATCTTGATGCCCACGCGATCGGCTTTGCCGGTGGTGGCGTTATAGATGGCGACATTGGACTGGTGAATAGGCATGGTCTTTTCAACAATGCCGCCCGTGGTGCCAGCCATAGGGTTGGGTTTGGTGTGCTTTTTCACCAAATTGATACCCTCGACCATCAGGTATGAATCGTCTTTGCGGGCAGAACCTTTGCCGCGCTTGCCTTTGTCTCGTCCTGCGATGACGATGACCTCGTCGCCTTTGCGTAATTTGTTCATGGTCAGGTCCTCAGAGAACTTCAGGGGCCAGAGAAACAATCTTCATGAAGCGCTCGGTACGCAATTCACGCGTGACCGGCCCGAAGATGCGGGTGCCGATGGGCTCGAGTTTGGCGTTGAGCAACACAGCAGCATTGCCGTCAAACTTAACCAGCGAACCATCGCTGCGGCGAATGCCTTTGGCGGTACGAACCACCACGGCGCTGTAGATTTCGCCTTTTTTGACGCGGCCACGGGGGGCTGCTTCTTTGATACTTACTTTGATGATGTCCCCGACACTGGCATAACGTCGCTTGGAGCCGCCGAGCACCTTGATGCACAAAACGGACTTTGCGCCGGTGTTGTCGGCGACCTCTAATCTGGATTCTGTCTGGATCATTTCTGTTTCCCAACTTGTACCGCAAGCAACCCGCCCACCATGGCCGCATGCTTGCGATCAGTCTTGGGCCCGTCAACCAATCAGCAACCATTTGCCGTTCAGTTGTGTGGGGCGTGACTTCACTGCGTTTGAAGCAGAGCCGTGCATTATGGCATAGTTTGAAGTTTCGCAAACCGTCTGGTTCAATTTTTTTATTCAAGCCGCGAAAAAGGCCGTCCGTTGAGACTCAAACAGCCAGCATATAGCCTTGCGCCATATTCAAGTAATTATTAAGTGCTGGTTTGTCACAGCCTTCATCCCTCAAAATCCCGGCCACCCGCGCTGCTGCCGCCATGGAGGCTTGGGCATCCAAAAACAGCAGGCGGGAACGCCGTGCCAGGATGTCTTCCACATTGCGGGCATACTCATGGCGCACGGCAAACCGCACCATGGCCTCGCTCAAACCAGCTGCCAGCCAGTTGTCGGCACCGGGCAGTTGTGTGAGCTGGGGTTGCTCGTCGCCATACAAATGCAAACCTTGGGGCTGCGTCAGACTTATCGACGGAGAATTGAGTTGTTTTGCACCCATAAAACAGGGTCTGGCAGGAACTGCTTTCGCAGGTGGCAGCATGTGGTGTGCAGCACATTGCGCCAACACGTCTTCTGCCATGGCGCGGTAGGTGGTCCATTTGCCACCGGTGACCGTGACCATACCGCTGCGACTCACACTGACGGTGTGTTCTCGGCTAAGCCCTTTGGTGTGTTTTTCCTCATCAGGGTTGCGTTTCACCAGGGGACGCAGGCCCACCCATACGCTGCGCACATCACCTCGACCCAATGGTTTGGACAAATGACGCGCAGACTCATTCAAGATGAAAGCCACTTCATCGTCAAAAGCCTGCGGTTCTCTGGGCATGTCCGCGCGCGGGGTGTCAGTAGTTCCCAAAATCACCTTGCCTAACCACGGAACAGCGAACAGTACGCGTCCGTCCACGGTCTTGGGTACCAGCAACGCATGATCACCCGGCAAAAAATCGCGGTCAACCACGAGATGAACGCCTTGGCTGGGTGCCACCATGGGGCTGACCGCCACCCCTTGTTCGTTGGCATCGAGTTGCCGCATTTGGTCCACCCAGACGCCGGTAGCGTTGATCACACACGCGGCATGGACTTCATAGGTTTGTGCCGTTTCCGCATCTTCACACACGAGGGTTTTCAATCGACCGCTGGTATGTTTGAGTTGTTTCACGCCACAGTAATTGAGCAGCAATGCGCCTTCGCGGGCCGCGGTTCTGGCTAAGTTAATGGCGAATCGGGCATCGTCAAACTGCCCGTCCCAATACTGCACGCCCCCATGCAAGCCTTGAGACTTCAGACCAGGCATGCGGGCGAGCACCTCTTGTGAAGACAAAAATTCTGTTCGCCCGAGCCTGTGGGTGCCTGCCAAAAAATCATAAAGCTGGAGGCCTGCACCGTAAAACCAGGTTTCCCACCAGCGGTATGACGGCATCACAAAAGGAATGGGCTGGGCCAAATGGGGCACATCATTGAGCAGAACTGAACGTTCATGCAATGCTTCGCGCACCAGGCTGATATTGCCTTGTGCCAAATACCTCACACCCCCATGAACCAATTTGGTGGATCGCGATGAAGTGCCTTTGGCAAAGTCATGGGAATCAAACAAAACCACCTTGTAACCTCTCGCACTGGCTTCCAAGGCAACACCTAAACCCGTGGCACCACCTCCAATGATGGCGATATCAAACGGTGGGCTTGTACTTAACTGCTGAAATAAATCTTGGCGTTTCATGGGTCACAGACCAATGCAGGGTCCGTCACCATCGGTGGACAGACCCTGCGGAGCTGGGGTATCGCAGACTAGCGATACCCCGTCGGTCATCAGCGTACGCGGCCTTCCTTCCAAGCATTGAGCAGCTTTTCGTAAGCAATGGTTTGGCCTTTTGGCTTTTCGTTCGCCAACTTGGCCCACGGTGCAGCTTTGTCACTCAAATACTTCGCAGGTTCCCCCTTGGGGTTGAGTTTGGGTGCGCAACGGGCCATGCCAGCACGCTCCAAACGGGCCATCACATCGTCCATTTCGTTGGCCAGATTGTCCATGGCCTGTTGCGGTGTTTTTTCACCGGTCACAGCCACCGCCACGTTTTTCCACCACAACTGAGCAAGCTTGGGATAGTCGGGCACGTTGGTGCCTGTCGGTGTCCAAGCCACGCGCGCAGGACTGCGGTAGAACTCGACCAAACCACCGAGCTTGGGAGCCATGTCTGTCATGGCTTTAGAACGAATGTCAGACTCGCGAATGGGTGTCAAACCCACAATGGTTTTTTTCAAAGACGTGGTTTTGGCAGTCACAAATTGCGCGTACAACCATGCGGCGGCAGTGCGGTCAGGATCATGGTCTTTGAAGAATGTCCATGAACCCACGTCCTGGTAGCCGTTTTGCATACCTTGCTTCCAGTAAGGACCATTCGGTCCAGGTGCCATGCGCCATTTTGGGGTGCCATCGGCATTGACCACTGGCAGACCTGGTTTGGTCATGTCAGCGGTAAAAGCGGTGTAC
>JBJTXF010000137.1:0-2997 GCA_046082145.1 Limnohabitans sp.
ACCCGGTTCGAGTTTCAAGCCGTTCATTTATTCGGCTGCTTTGGAAAAAGGATTCACCGCCACCACCCAAGTCAACGATGCCCCGTTGTTTTTTGATGCCGCCGCCACTGGCAGCCAAGCATGGGAACCCAAAAATTACGATGGCAAATTCGAAGGCGTGATGAATTTGAAAACCGCGCTGGCCAAATCCAAAAACATGGTGTCTATACGCATTCTGGAAGCGGTCAATCCCGCCACCGCCCAACAGTGGATCAGCCGTTTTGGTTTCGATCCTGATAAACATCCGCCTTACCTGACCATGGCATTGGGCGCTGGCTCTGTCACCCCCATGCAAGTCGCGCTGGGGTATTCGGTGTTTGCCAACGGGGGGTATTTGGTCAAACCCTATCTGATCACCAAGGTCACCGATCCGCTGGGCAAGGTGTTGTCCAACTACACACCGATTGAACTGGACGAACGCTCACGCGCCATTGAACCTCGCAACGCATTTGTCATCAGCCATTTGTTGCAAGAAGTGACGCGATCAGGCACGGCCATGCGTGCCCAAGCTGCGCTCAAACGCGGCGATATCTACGGCAAAACGGGTACCACCAACGACTCCATGGATGCCTGGTTCGCCGGCTATCACGCTTCACTCACCGCGGTCACATGGATTGGCTATGACACACCGCGCAAACTCGGCGACCGCGAAACCGGAGGTGGTTTGAGCTTGCCAGTTTGGATCACTTATATGCAACATGCACTGAAAAACACCTCGGTCAATGGCATGCCGGTTCCCTCTGGCGTGGTGTTTGAGGGCAATGACTGGTATTACAGCGAATACGCCCAAGGCAACGGCGTCACCACATTGGGGCTGGACGGCAAACCCAGCGAAGGTGAAGGCGCTGTGATTGACCCAGAGAAAAAGAAAATTCTGGATATGTTCAAAGACTGACCACGGACACAGATGCCGTGACAACTTGGCTTCAACGCGAAAAGTTCAAAGCCGCGCCAAATTGTTGACTGGCGTCTTTTGTCAGTTGATTCCAGAACTCGCCTTGCCCTTTGGTATCTTGCCAAAGCGCGCCATCAAACCGATAGTGGTAACCCCCGCTTTGCGAAGCGAGCCACACTTCATGCAAGGGCTTTTGCAGATTCACCACCAATTGACTTCGGTTGGGAAATGTGAGGGTGACCATGCCGCCCACCCGTTGGTTGTCGATGTCGACATCGGCTTGTTCGTTGAGTTGATCGCAGGATGTTTCTAATTGCTGCAATAAGCGCTCGGCTTGGTCCATGAATTCATTGTCAGTCATCAGCGTGGATTTCTCAATGGTTGACCGCTCCCAGAGTCAGCGGCTATTACAATTTCTGTATGAAAACTGCAATTTTAGGCAGCCTGCTCGGCCTTGTGATCGCCATGGTCATGGGCTGCGGTATGAAGGGTGAATTGGTCTTGCCCAGCGAGCCAGAATCGCAAGACCGCGCCAAGTTCCCCGAAGTACTGATCCCGTCAACACCTTCTGACAGCCCTGCCAAACGCTGAGTTTGGCATCACTGAAAACCGTTTCATGACCTCTACCCCACTGCCAGGTGCGCCGTTTCTGGCTTACCGCAACTCTCAATTATTCATCGAGGACATGAAGTTGCAAGACTTGGCCAACACCTACGGCACTCCCTTGTTTGTGTATTCCAAAGCAGCCATGTTGCATGCCTTGACCGCTTACCAGCGGGCGTTTGTCGGTCGAAATGCCAAAGTGCATTACGCCATGAAGGCCAATTCAAGCCTGGGCGTGTTACAGGTGTTTGCGCAAGCGGGTTGTGGCTTTGACATCGTGTCTGCGGGCGAACTCGAGCGGGTACTGGCTGCGGGTGGGCATGCGGCCGATGTGATTTTTTCTGGGGTGGGTAAGACCCGCGAGGAAATGCGCACGGCGCTGCAAGCGGATATTGCCTGCTTCAATGTCGAAAGCGAAGCAGAGTTAGATGTGCTCAACCAAGTGGCTGTGTCTGTGGGAAAAGTCGCGCCAGTGAGTATCCGCGTCAACCCCAATGTGGACCCGAAAACCCATCCGTATATTTCCACCGGTCTCAAGGGCAACAAATTCGGGATTGCACACGAACGCACCTTGCAGGCTTACCAGCATGCCGCCCAATTGCCGGGGTTGAAAGTTACGGGTATTGATTGCCATATCGGCTCTCAAATCACCACCAGCGAGCCCTATATGGATGCGCTGGACAAGGTGCTGGATCTGGTCGAACAGATTGAAACAGCGGGTATTCCTATTCATCACTTGGACTTTGGTGGCGGCCTGGGTATCAATTACAACAACGACACACCGCCTGCCGCCGATGCGCTGTGGTCAGCGCTGTTGGCTCGGTTAGACGAGCGCGGTTTTGGACAACGGCGTTTGATGATTGAACCGGGACGTTCGTTGGTTGGCAACGCGGGTATGTGCCTGAGCGAAGTGCAATACCTCAAGCCCGGCGAGCAAAAAAACTTTTGCATCATCGATGCCGCCATGAACGATTTGCCGCGTCCAGCCATGTACGAAGCGTTTCACCAAATCGTGCCATTGGTGCAAACTGACTTGCCAGCGCAGTTGTATGACGTGGTGGGACCGGTGTGCGAAAGCGGTGACTGGATCGGGCGCGACCGAATGCTCAACCTGCTAGCTGGTGAAAAGTTGGCGGTGCTCTCAGCCGGTGCGTATTGCATGAGCATGGCCAGTAACTACAACACGCGTGGTCGCGCAGCAGAAGTGTTGGTCGATGGTGACAAAGCGCATGTCATCCGTGCACGTGAGAGCTTTGCAGATCAAATGCGTGGTGAGGTTTTGCCTTTTCCCCAAACACGCCAAGCCAGCAACACGCCCAACACCCAGGTGTAAACCCACACCTCTTCAAAATCGTTTTTGCCGGCTCGCATCCAGTAAAAATGCAACAAGGCAAACACCGGCAACACATAGACCAAGCGATGCAGTTGCTGCCAGCGTTTGCCACCCAACCAACGAACCG
>JBJTXF010000138.1:0-3408 GCA_046082145.1 Limnohabitans sp.
CCCAAGCGTTCTTGCAAGCCGCCGACCATCGGAGGTTCGTCTTCGAGGGATTCGTCAAGCGCCACCAAACCTATCAACGTGTCTTGCGCAATGTGGTGCCTGCCTGCCTGTACCTGGCCCTGGTCCAACACCTGAGCCAAGATGGCAGCAGTTTCGTCGGGCAAACGCTCTGCCATGGGCAACAGCAACAAGGTGGGCACGGGTTGCGACAACACGCCGGGTTGGTAAACAGCTCGCCCGGCATGCAAGGTGGCGCCCAGATCCAGACCCCCCAGCAATCGTTCGGTGTCGGCATGTCCTGGCACACGCCTGAGTCGGGGGTGCAAGGCACCTAACGTGGCCAACCATTCGTCACGCACCGGTCCGTGCGGTGCACGCAACCAGACACCCCGCAAACCGCAGGGGTCGACGCTGAGCGCAGCCGCCGCCCATAGGGCGTCGTCCCATGCCAGGTTCACGCGCCCAGCACCCCCTCAAGCGCACGTTGCACACGTGCGCCTGAGCCGGTGTCGTCCAGCGGATTGCGCCGCAAGCGGTGGCGCAAGGCCAAAGGCGCAATCTGTCTGAGGTGTTCGGGGGTGACCGATTTTTTGCCTTGCAAAGCGGCATACGCTCGGCTGGCGCGCATCAAGGTGAGTTCGGCACGAAGTCCGTCAGTTCCCAGCTTTTGGCATAACTGTGCGCAGGTGCGCAGCAAGTCGTCGCCGGTTTGTACTTTCTCCAAAATTTTTCGCGCTTTAAGTATGTGATTGCGCAATGCGTCGTTATCAGCAGCGCAACTGTCGCGAAATGCCTGTGGGTCGCGCTCAAACGCGTCGCGACGTTTGATCACCAGCACCCGTTGGTCCAGGTCTTGTGGCGTGCGCACTTCCACCGACAGACCGAAACGGTCGAGCAATTGCGGTCGCAGTTCACCTTCTTCGGGATTGCCGCTGCCCACCAGCACAAACTTGGCGGGATGGCGAATGCTCAAGCCTTCGCGTTCCACCACGTTTTCGCCGGAGGCGGCCACATCAATCAGCAAATCGACCAAATGGTCTTCCAGCAAATTGACCTCGTCGATGTACAAAAAACCGCGATGGGCTTGCGCCAGCAGGCCCGGAGAAAACGCCTTCACCCCTTGGCTGAGCGCCTGCTCCAAATCCAGTGCGCCAACCACGCGGTCTTCGGTGGCGCCCAGGGGCAAATCGATGACCGGCACTGGTTTGCTTTCGGTGGCAATTTTGCTCCCAGCTTTCAAGCGACTGCAGTCAGGGCAATTCACTAAATCGCTTTGCGGGTCGCAGCCGTAGGCACAGCCTTTGACCACTTTGATGGGCGGCAGCAAATCGGCCAGCGCACGCACAGCGGTCGATTTGCCGGTGCCTCTGTCACCCAACGCGAGCACGCCGCCCACCTTGGGGTCGACAGCGACGATTTGTATCGCCAGTTTCATCTCGTCCTGGCCGACGATGGCGGAGAAGGGAAAGGGAATAGCCATGGGGCGATCTTACGGAAGGTGCATGGCCAAAGGACTGCGATGCGGTGGAGGGGAAAAATTCACCGTTGAATCATGGGGTGGCGGTTTCGTACACCCCTTCGAGTCGGTCTTCGAGTTCATCACTGGCTTGCTGCAATTGTCGCAACATGTCCTCGTCCGGTGTCCAGTATGAGCGTGCGGAGGCTTCGATCAAGCGATTCGCCAAACGGGCCGATGCTGTCGGATTCAGTTTGGCCAACCGCTCGCGCATTTCAGGGTTGAGCACAAAGGTCTCAGAGAGTTGCTTGTAGACCCATGGCTGTACTTGCCCCGTCGTGGCTGACCAACCCATGGTGTTGGTGATGTGCAATTCAATTTGCCGCACACCTTCATAGCCATGTTCGAGCATGCCTTCGTACCATTTGGGGTTGAGCATGCGGGTGCGGGTTTCCAGGGTCACTTGTTCAGACAGACTGCGCACCGTACCGTCGCCACGGGTTTGGTCCCCGATGTAAACCGGCGTGTTTTCAACACCGCCTTTGGCTTGGCGCACCGCACGCGTGATACCGCCGAGTGTGTCGAAATAGGTGTCCACCGTGGTCACACCGAGCTCCACCGATTCAAGGTTTTGGTAGGTGAGCTGCACATCGGCCAAAGCGCTTTTGAGCAAACCGGGATGCGACACCGGTTGACCACTCACGCCGAACGCAAACCCTTTGCGTGAGGTGTAGGCGTTGGCCAATTCGTCCTCGTTGTCCCAGCAACCGTTGTCGACCAAATGGTTGACGTTGGCACCATAGGTGCCATCGGCATTGCCAAACACACGCAAGGCGGCGGTTTGCATATCGCATTGGTGTGCTTGCTGGTAAGCCAAAGCATGTTTGCGAATGAAGTTGTCTTCGGGGGGTTCGTCGGCTTGCGCGGCCAACAACGCGGCTTGCGCGAGCATTTTGATTTGTAACGGCAACAGGTCGCGGAAGATGCCCGAGAGGGTGACCACCACGTCGATGCGCGGGCGACCTAACTCGGCCAGCGGTATCAACTGTGCGCCCACCAATCGACCGTAGCTGTCAAACCGTGGTTTGGCACCCAGCAATCGCAGCGCCTGACCGATCTGGCTGCCTTCGGATTTCAAGTTGTCGCTGCCCCACAGCACGATGGCGATCGACTCGGGCAAGGGGTTGCCGTCTTCCATGAAGCGGGCAATGAGTTTGTCGGCTTGTTTGGCACCGTCTTGCACCGCGAACACGCTGGGAATGCGAAACGGGTCAAAGCCATGCAGGTTGCGCCCGGTTGGCAACACCTCGGGTGTGCGCATCAAGTCGCCACCGGGAGCGGGGTGAATGTAGCGGCCATCCAGTGCTTTGAGCAGACCTTCAATTTCGCTGTTCTTGCCCATCAAAGCATAGGAACGGACCAAGGTGTCGAACAACTTGTCACGTTCTGGCGAAGCGGCCAAACCGCTGAGTGCGGCCGCCTGCGCTGCGCTTTGACCATCCACGATAGCGATGATGGCTGGCTGGGCCACCTCACCCAAGCCCTGGCCTTGCGCCATCGCCGCGAGCATGTGCAGGTACTGCTCGCGTTCATACGGTTTGCCCACCACATGCAGGCCGTGTGGAATCAAGGTGTATTCAAGCTCCAGCATTTGCACGGACAAACGTTCGATCGACTGTTCCACCGTGGCCAAGGCCTGCGCATTGCTGTCAATTTCCCAAACGGGTTCGGCGGGCACCAGGTCGATGGCCGCCGCTTGGGCTTGTATCAACTCGGCCAAGCTCGCCATCTCACCTTTTTCAGTCGGACTGAGGTTGCGCCATCGGTCGATAGATGCTTTGAGGTCGATCAAACCGCTGTACAAACCGGCTTCTTCCACCGTGGGCGACAAATAGCTGATCAAGGTGGCGCCAGCTCGACGCTTGGCTATCGCACCCTCGGAGGGGTTGTTG
>JBJTXF010000139.1:0-2077 GCA_046082145.1 Limnohabitans sp.
TCACTCCGTAAAAAGGGGGATAGGTCAGGGGAAACCCACTATTTTAACCAAACCGATTTGCCGTTCTCGTTCTGGCATCCGGCGACATCCCTGTTCATGCGTGGACAGCGCGCACGGCTTTCAGGCACCATGGATAAGCGCTTCTCATGTGCTGGCTACACTCGGTAACTGTGACAAACGCAACCCCTGCCGCCAACGCGCTACAAAAGACCTGCGCCATGCTTTTGGCGGCCGGTCGTGGCGAGCGAATGCGTCCACTGACCGACATCACGCCAAAGCCCTTGTTGCAAGTGCACGGCAAGCCCTTGCTGTGGTATCCCCTGAAAGCGTTGGCAGGGGCAGGTGTTCGATCTGTCGTGGTCAACACCGGTTGGTTGGGCGATCACATCGAATCCTTTTTTGGCCAACGCTTCACGCCCGCCATGGACCACGCTTTAGAACCGGATCGCGAAGACGCGGCCAGCGTGCAATTGCGCTATTCCCGCGAGGGGCGTGGTGCAGGAGAGGCGCTAGAAACCGCCGGCGGCATTGCGCGGGCACTGCCTTGGTTGAGCGATGTGTTTTGGGTTGCTGCAGGCGATGTATTCGCGCCAGATTTTGAGTTTTCTGCTCAGGCTTTTGCAGCATTTCAAGCCAGCCCGTGCTTGGCGCATATTTGGTTAGTGCCCAACCCCTCGCACAACCCGTTTGGCGATTTCGGTTTGTCAACGGACGGCATGGCCCTCAACATCGCCAAGCCGACAACGTCTTCCACATCTTTTAACGCAAACGCCAGAACTCACACACTACAACAGAGCAACCCCCTGTTCACTTTCAGCACGATAGCGCTGTACAAGCGCGCTTTCTTCGAAGCCGACTGGTGCCAGATCACGGCGGGCAACCCAGACGGTATCAAAGCCCCCTTGGCGCCCATGCTCAGAGCTGCCATGGACTGCGGGTTGGTCAGCGCAGCCCTGTATGACGGCCGATGGGTGGACGTGGGCACGCCCGAGCGATTGACTCAACTGAACCACGAGACAAGGTGATCAAGCGCTGACCAAGGTCATGGTGCCGCCACAAAACGCCGCATTGGCCCACTTCTACAATCTGTACATGACTTCTGTTTACGCAAAACGCCGCGCCGCTTTGGCATCTCAATTGGGTGAAGGCGGTGTTGCCATCATTCCCACCGCCCCAGAGCGCAGCCGCAATCGGGATGCAGATTTTCCTTACCGGCACGACAGTTATTTTTATTACCTGACCGGTTTTACCGAGCCCAATGCGTGGTTGGTCTTAAGCCACTCGGGTCACAGCAGTTTGTTTTGCCAACCCAAAGATATCGAGCGTGAAATTTGGGATGGCATTCGTTTGGGCCCGCAAGCCGCTCCCTCGACATTGGGTGTGAGCAGCGCCTTCTCGGTGGGCGAGCTGGACAAAGAATTGCCCAAACTGCTTGAAAACCAAACCAGTGTGTGGTTTCCATTTGCCACACACGATGGCTTGTCTTCGCAGGTGGACGGCTGGCTCAACCAGGTGCGTGCACGCGCCCGAATGGGTGTCTCCTGCCCGGCCACGCAACAGGATGTGTGCAGTATGCTCGATGAAATGCGGTTGGTCAAAGACGCCACTGAACAAGACACCATGCGCCGCGCCGCACGCATCAGCGCTGGCGCACATGTGCGCGCCATGCAATTGAGCGCGCGTAGGTTGCGACAAGGTCAAGCGGTATGCGAATACCTTTTGGAGGCCGAATTGCTGCATGAGTTCCGTTGGCATGGTGCTCAGTTTCCCGCTTACACCTCTATCGTTGCCGCTGGCGCGAACGCCTGTGTGCTGCATTACCGCGCCGACACCGCGCCGGTGCGCGATGGCGATCTGGTGTTGATCGATGCGGGTTGCGAGCTGAACGGCTACGCATCCGACATCACCCGAACCTTTCCTGCCAATGGACGTTTCACTGGCCCGCAACGCGCGCTCTACGACATCGTGCTGGCCGCGCAATATGCCGCCGCCGATGCCACCCGTGCCGGTGCGCGGTTCAACGATCCGCACAACGCCGCATTGAAAGTGTTGGCGCAAGGTCTGTTGGATGTTGGCC
>JBJTXF010000140.1:0-9023 GCA_046082145.1 Limnohabitans sp.
CCCTTCTTTGAGGTCACCGGTGAACGCGACATCGCGAAAAGAGCGCGACTCCCATTGCAAGGCTTCGTTCATGTGCATACCGACTGAGCGACGCACCACTTCTTTGGCGAACCGGTGCGACAAAGGTGCACGTGTGGCCAACATCTGTGCATAGTCCATGGTTTTAGTCAAAAGCTCTGATTGCGCATAGATGCGATTGACCAATCCGATGCGGTATGCATGTTCAGCATCCACGCGTTCGCCCGACAAAATGATTTCCATGGCATGCCCCATGCCCACGATTTGCGGCAAGCGGATCAAACCGCCGTCGCAGGCATGAAAACCCCATTTGGCGTCTTGCAAAGCGAACTCTGCATTGGGTGAACAAAAGCGCATGTCGCAGGCCAGTGCCAATTCAAAGCCACCCGAAATGGCAAAGCCATTGACCGCCGCCAATATGGGTTTGTCAATGTCCAGATGCCGGGTGATGCCACCAAACCCCGGCCCGTTGGTGTACTTGGCGCGAAACTCGGGTGCGTCGGCTTGCGCAAATTTCAAGGTGTAGGTTTTCAAATCCGCACCGGCACAAAACGCTTTGTCACCCGCTCCCGTGATGACTGCCACCCTGGCATCGTCGTCTTGGTCAAAGGCACGCCAAATCTCTATCAATTCATCGTTGGCGACAAAGTCCAACGAATTCATTTTGTCAGCACGCTGTATGGTGATCAATCGAACACCGCCGTGTTTGTCGCAGGAAATATCAGCCATGTGGAGTCACCTTGAAAACAGGAATATCGTTCGCCATGCCAGCGACAGAAATCGCTTGCACCCGCTCACCGGCTTGGTCGGTCGCTTCGTTCAACAATCGCCCTGACATACGCATACCGTTGTCCAAATCGACCACACCGACTTGGTAATAGCCTTCGCTTTTGAATCGCAACGGGGGTTTGCGAATCGTTGTCCAACTGGCCAATTTGCCTGTGGCCGCCACCGAAACCGCTGAAAACTGTCTGCCCAAACAACGGGCGCACACCACCGGAGAACGCTGGGTCAAGGTTTGACATCCATGGCATTGGTAAACCGTCAAGGCTGACAAAGGGGTGTGCAAAGTCATGCTTCGCGTCCCAAAATATGCACCGTGCATGCCACCCCGGTGCCGCCCAAATTGTGTGTCATGCCAAGGGTTGCGCCTGCCACTTGATTGGCATGCTCACCTCGCAACTGCAACACCACTTCCACTATTTGCCCCACACCTGTGGCGCCGACAGGATGTCCTTTGGCCAACAAGCCACCACTGGGATTGATAACGATATCGCCTTGCATGCCCGTGCGGCCTTCTGCAGCCCATCGCCCACCCTCGCCGCGCGGTACCAAACCCAAATCTTCGCTGTCGATGATTTCCGCAATGGAAAAGCAATCATGCAGTTCGACCAAATCGATATCGGATGCTTGCAATCCCGATTGTTGGTAGGCCTGTTGTGCCGCCAACACCGTCGCTTCAAAGGTGCACAAGTCGGGGTGCTGCGACACCCGCGCTGAACCACTGGTTTGCGCGCTGGCCATCACCCGAATCAACGGTTGGCGTTGTGGGCTGCCAAGCAATTCTTTGGCGCACACCACCACCGCAGCAGCGCCGTCGCTGGGTGGGCAGCAGTCGAACAACTGCAGTGGATCAGCAATCATGGCGGATGCGCATACTTGAGCCAATGACAAATCGGCTCCCATCTGGGCCAAGGGGTTTTTCAATCCATGCGCTTTGTTTTTGATGACAACTGCCGCAATGTCTTCGCGAGTGGTGCCGAATTGGTGAGCGTGTGAGCGCCATGCCAACCCGAACAAACCCGGGAAGGTCAAGCCGCTCATGCCATCGTATTCGTTGTCCATGGCGCAATTGAGCGCAGAGGTCATCTCGGTGGTGCTGGCATGGGTCATCGTCTCAACGCCCACCACCAGCACCGCATCACACAAGCCGGTGGCCACCATCAAGCAGGCATGTCTGAAAGCAATGCCACCTGATGCGCAAGCCCCTTCGACCTTGGTGCATGGTATTCCCGTCAAACCCAACTGCTCGGCAACCAATCCGGCCAACACTTCTTTACCGTTGAGCGGGCCACTGATGAAATTTCCCAAATACACCGCGCCGATCCGTTCACGCTCGATGCCCGATTGCAACAAGGCCTGCGCACCGGCATCCACGGCCAATGCCTCGATAGGTGTATGCGCATGTTTGCCAAAACGCGTCGAGCCTGTGCCAGCCACGTATACCAGTCGCATCATGCAGCTCCTTGCTTGAGTTGTTGTCGCAATGCGGTTTTCAAAATCTTGCCGTAATTGTTTTTGGGCAAGTCGGCCACAAACACATAGTCTCGCGGCCGTTTGAACCGCGCAAGGTTGTCCAGACACAAAGCGTCCAGCACATTTGCGTCCACCGATGCACCGGGCTTGCACACCACGAATGCCACCGGTTCTTCACCCAAATCTGCACTGACTGCACCCACCACAGATACCTCTGCAATGGCGGGATGACGCAGCAGCACCTCTTCAATTTCACGCGGATAAATGTTGCTGCCACCTCGGATGATCAAGTCTTTGGACCGATCACGCAGAGTCAAATAACCGTGCTCGTCGAGCGAGCCGATATCGCCCGTCCACAACCAACCCTCGCGAATCGCTGAAGCTGTCGCCTCTGGGTTGTTCCAGTAGCCCAGCATGCGGGTGTCGCTGCGAGTGATGACCTCTCCCGGTTGACCCAAAGGCAAATCCCTGCCTGTCTCATCCACTACGCGAACCTGCACCCCTGTGCGCGCCGTGCCGCAGGAAGCCAAGCGTGCCAGATGCGCGGCATCTTGCGAACCCTCATGGTCTTGCTGCGACAAACAAGTGATGGTCATCGGGCTTTCACCTTGTCCATAAATTTGCACCATGCGCGGACCAAACAAAGAAAGACATTGCAACAAGTCATTGACATACATCGGCCCACCGCCATAGGTGATGGTTTGCAAATGACCCGCAGGATTTTTCAAGCCCGTGGAAGCACGCAACATGCGCGTGAGCATGGTCGGTGCCGCAAAAAAAGTCACGCGCGCATAGCGTTGCAATGCCTCAAACACCACATCGGGCTGAAATGAAGGCTCGATCACTTGGTGCCCACCATTGAACAAATGCGGCAGGCTGTACAAACCCGATCCATGCGATAAGGGAGCGACATGCAAATGGGTATCGCCTGCTCGCACGCAATCAATATCAGCGCCGTACTGCAAGCACATTTGCAATAAATTGCGGTGCGACAACATGGCGCCTTTTGGCACGCCCGTGGTGCCACTGGTGTAAAAAATCCAAGCGATGTCATCGGGATGGAATGCAATCGCGGGTATGGGCGCGTGGCGTTGCATTTGTGCATAGTCCGGGGCATCGACCGAGACCAAATGCACATGCTGCAAGTCGTCTTTCAAGGCTTGCAGCAAACCGTCATGCAAAGTTTCGCTACAAAACAAAGCGCTGGCTCCAGAATCCATGGCTATGTGCCGCACTTCTTTGGGATGCAACTTGGCATTCACAGGTACGGGACACATGCCTGCGACCCAGCAGGCAAACAGCGTTTCAAAAAATGCACGGCGGTTTTCCATGCACAAAATCACACGCTGACCAGACTGCATTCCCATTTGGCTCAACATGCCGCCCGCCAAGGCCTGACAGCGCTGCGCCAATTCACCATATGTCATGGTGTGACCGGAGCAAGTCACCGCTGACAAAAGCGGATGACTGCGTGCTCGGTTCAAGAAGGGCTGAGCAATGTTCATGGGGATCTGCGCATTCAAACCATGGGAGTTATGGGCATGCAGCGCTGTGAGCCATCCACAAAGACGCAGCACATCACAAGCGCGGTGGCACCCTGTTGTGCCAATCGGTGACACGCTGAAATGCACTGCCTGCCCGTATCAACAAAGCTTCATTCAAATGCGCAGCCACCAATTGAATTGCCACCGGTGTTTGTTTGACGGTGAAGCCTGCGGGCAAGGTGATGGTGGGGTTGCCACTCATGTCAAACGGTGCGGTGTATTTGATCAATCGTGCCAATTCAGATGGCACGGTGCCGATCACCGTCATCTCTTGGTGCGTGGGAGAAGCCATGGGTTGCGCAGGAATCAACAACAAATCGCAGTCCTGAAAAAACCCGCGCACGGCACCTGTGAACGCGCGTCGACGCAACCAAATTTTTTGTATCTCCACCGCTGGCACAGAGCGGCCAAATTCAATCAAACCGCCCAAGCCGGGCCCGTAAAGGTGTTTGTTTTTGGGATGCCATGGCTCATGCGCTACCGCGGTTTCCACCGCACATGCCGTGCCCCAATCAGCGACCGCATGGGATACATCTGGAAAACGCACTCGGCGCATGTCTGCCCCCAGCGACTGCAACACTTTATAAGTGGACATCACAGCCGTTTGCATGTCTGCATCCAAGCCAGCACAGTAGTCTTCGTCAAAACCAATGCGCAAACCATTGAGTTGGGTGTTGTCGCCACACACATAGTCGGGAACAGGCGCATGCAGTGCCACGCTGTCGTCGGGGTCAGCGCCTGCAATCAATCCCAACATGTGTCCGCAATCCAATGCCGTGCGAGCCATCGGACCGATGTGGTCCAAGGACGCCGCCAATTCAAACGCCCCATGCACCGGCACCCGCGCCCAGGTCGGTTTGAGACCGGTCACGCCATTGGCTGCTGAAGGAAAACGAATAGACCCGCCGGTGTCCGTACCGATGGCCGCAAAACACAAACCCGCGGCCACCGCCACACCCGAGCCGCTGGAAGAAGCCCCCGACCAGTGATCCGCGTGCCATGGGTTGATCGGTGGCGGCACATCCGGATGGTGATCGGCAAATGCCGCTTCGGTCATGGTCAATTTACCCAGCAACACAGTGCCTGCATCCCGCAAACGCTTGACCACGGTGCCGTCGTACGTGGGCACGAAGTCACGCATCATGGGCATGCCTGCTGCCGTGACGATACCTTGGGTATAGCAAAGGTCTTTCAAAGCCACCGGTACGCCATGCAATGGGCTGAGAATTTGTCGACGCATGATCATGGCTTCGGCGTCACGGGCCTGCTTTAAAGCCGTGTCATGGGTGACGGTGGCGTAAGACAGCAAACGCTTGTCCACACGTTCGATGCGATCAAGCATCATCTGTGTGAGTTCAACAGGCGAGAGTTTTTTGCTGTGCAACAAGCCCGCCAGGGTGTAGGCATCAAGGAAAGCAAGTTGATCGTCTGTCACTTGGCGTTTTCCGTGAATGCTGCTCAGGCAGTTTGGGGTAAACGCAAACCGAGTTCTTCAACCATGCGTTGTCGCATTTGAAATTTCTGCGGCTTGCCGGTGGCCGTCAAGGGAAACTCACCCACGATGCGCACATAACGCGGTGTTTTGTAATGCGCCAGACTGGCTCGGCAAAATTCAACGAACACGTTGGGCTCTGCGGTTTGACCGGGCTTGAGAATCACCCAAGCTGCGATGTCTTCGCCGTATTTGGGGTCAGGTACACCAAACACTTGCACATCCAGCACCTTGGGATGCTGCATCAGAAATTTTTCAATTTCACGAGGAAACACATTTTCACCGCCGCGAATAAGCATGTCTTTGACGCGTCCCACGATATTGCAATAACCCTGCGCATCGATGGTCACCAAATCGCCGGTGTGCATCCATCCAGCGTCGTCAATCGCCGCTTTGGTTTGTGCTTCATCTTCCCAATAGGAACGCATCACCAAATAACCTCGCACACACAATTCGCCAGCGGTGCCAACAGGCACCATGCGGCCGTTTTCATCAACCACCTTGGCTTGGACATGCGGTTGAATTCGCCCCACGGTAGACACCCTGCGTTCCACGGGATCGGACACCTGCGATTGAAACGACAGTGGCGATGTTTCGGTCATGCCGTAGCCGATGGTGATTTGCTGCATATGCATGGTGCGCATCACGGCTTGCATGGTTTCCACCGGACAGGGCGCGCCCGCCATGATGCCTGTGCGCAGGCTACTCAAGTCGAGGTGGGGCACCACAGGGTCGGCCAACATCGACACAAACATCGTAGGCACAGCATGCAAAGCCGTACAACGCTGTTGGTAGACCGCTTGAAGTGTGGCCTCGGCGTCAAAGCCCTCCCCCGGGAACACCATGGCTGCACCCACCGCCGTGGCAGTCAACACACCCAAGACCATGCCAAAGCAATGGTAGAGAGGCACGGGAATACACAACCGGTCTTCATGGGTCAACGCCATGGATTTGGCTGCAAAGCGGGCGTTGTTGACGATGTTGAAGTGGGAAAGGGTTGCCCCTTTGGGATGGCCGGTTGTGCCGCTGGTGAATTGAATGTTGATGGCATCGTCCGGGTCCAGTGAGGCAGACAGATCTTTTAACCTGGCGTGTTGCGCAGGACCCGCTTGCTGGAGAAAGGCTTGAAAACGCAAAGCGCGAATGGGTACAGGCAGTTGCTCTGCCTGGCGAGTGGGCAACGACAAATCGTCCAACACAATGACATGCTTGAGATGCTCAAGCCGCAAGGATGTCAAATCCCCAGCAACGCCCGGGCGGTCGATCTCTGGCGCCAACTGTCGCAAGGTTTCAAGGTAGTTGTTGCTTTTGTGGCCACGCGCCATCACCAACATGCGACAACGCACTTTGTTCAATGCATATTCGAGTTCACTGCTCTTGTAAGCCGGGTTGATGTTGACCAACACCGCCCCAATGCGTGCGGTGGCAAATTGGGTGAGCACCCATTCCAGACGGTTGGGTGACCATATCCCCACCCGGTTACCACGGCGTATGCCCATGGCCAACATCGCGGCAGCCATGCGGTCCGCCTGTTGTTGCAAGTCATACCAACTGAGTCTTTGGTTTTGCGCGACAAACACCGCTGCATCGCGCGAGCCATGTCTGGCGACAGTGCGATCGAGCAACTGCGACACCGTGATGAAATGCAGCGATGCATCTGTTGAACCCGCAACATACGACAAGGAACCCGGTGGACTCAGCGAAACATTGACGCCACCTTTGACCCAGTCGGACAAAAAGGGATTGTGGGACACGTTTGCCAAGTTCCTTCTGTTTGAAGCTTGCTTACCCGGTCAGAAATTTCGCCAATCACCGAGCTGCTCAAACGCATGGGCGGCACGGTAAATGGTGGACTCGTCCCAGTGCTTACCGACCAGCTGCATCCCTACAGGCAAACCATTGGACAGACCACAAGGTACGCTCATCGCAGGGTGTCCCGTGACATCCAAGGGACAGGTATTGCCCAACATTTCCAACGCACGTTGCACATACAACTTGAGAGAAGCATTGGCCGGAGGCAGTGGCGTGGCCTTCATCGGCAAGGTGGGCCACAGCAACAAATCGTATTTCGACAACGCCGCGTCATAGGCCTGAGAAAGCACCCGTCCAAGGTTTTGCGCTTTGGCATAAAAATGGCCGCGATAGTTGTTGATGAAATATTCACCTGCCATCATGGATACCTTGAGTGACGGTGATAACTGGTCAGCACGGGCGCGCCAAGCTGCGTGCGCATCCAGCAAGCTGGTGGTGTACAAACCCTTCCAGCTGAACCCCATGCCGTTGCCATTCATCATTTGCGCTTGCAAGCCTTCAATGGCAATGGCGGTCCAAATCGCGGGGCCGTCCATGTGCATCGGCACCGACACATCTTCAACGATCGCACCCAATGCACGCAAACGGTCTGCGGCTTGTCTCACCTTTTGGTCGACATCCGGTTCGCTGTCTGCGCGGTTAAACCCTTCTTGCAAGACACCTATGCGCAGACCAGAGACACCACGACCCAAAGCAGCTGTGTAGCGGTCAACGCGCGGGCTGTATTGGCGAGGGTCCAATCCATCCGCTCCCGCAATCACCTCCAACAACAAAGCGTTGTCGGCGACCGTCGCCGTCATGGGGCCCGCATGGTCTATGGTGGCTTCGATGGGCATCACCCCGGTGTATGGCACCAAACCATGGGTGGGTTTCATGCCGTAAATACCGCACCAAGAAGCAGGCATGCGAATGGATCCGCCTTGGTCACCGCCAATGGCCATCTCGATTTCACCCGCGCCGACCAAGGCCGCCGAGCCCGACGATGAACCACCCGACGAGTAGCCATAACGATAGGGGTTATGCACCGGCCCAGCTGCACAGGTATGGCTACCACCCGACAAACAAAAATATTCGCAATGGGCTTTGCCTGCGATGGTGCCACCTGCGTCCAAAATGCGTGTGACCACCGTGGCATCGACATCTGGCACATAGCCCTCCAAAGACGATGAACCGTTCATCATGGGAACACCTGCCAAACACACGTTGTCTTTCAACACCACACGTTTGCCACTCAAAGGACCGTGCGCAGCACCGCGTACTTCGCTCTTGACCGCCCATCCATTAAGCGGGTTGTCGGCGGGACTGGGCTTGATACCAGGCGTTCTCGGGTAACGCACGGGCGGCAGGTTATCAGGTAACTGCGTCAACCGGTCATACGCCTGGAAAGTACCTTCCATGATTTCCAAATATTCAGCCACTTCACGCGAAGTCATGTTCATGTGCAATGACTCGACGATGGCGTGCATTTGATCGACAGTTGGACGTTTGACAGTTGACATGATTCCCCCGGGGCCAGTGGCCATTGCATCGATGGCGGTTGAATGCGACCGCTTGTTGATTAAGTTAGATTTGGCAGTCGTGCGGTGCATTGTGTGGGTTGGCTCTGCGCTGGGATGTGAAACGCTCTCAGTGCTTACGGCGGGTGCAGTGTGTGGCCTAATGGGTGTCACTGCATCACCAGAGGCTTGCGCCTTGGTGGCGTGCGGACTGTGCGTCACACGAGCCGAGCCCATGCCAAGTAGTTCACTCAAGCCACCACCACGTAATTCATGGGCCTGTAACTCTTTGATGATGGTGCCTCGCTCGAACACCACCACCCGGTGCGCCACGTCCAAGACCAAATCCAAGTTTTGTTCTACGATGATCAACGCCAATCCGAACTCGTCGCGCAAGCGGGCCAA
>JBJTXF010000141.1:0-3445 GCA_046082145.1 Limnohabitans sp.
GATGACCAATTGACCGTGGCCACATTGCTGCCACAAGCTGGTGCCAAGCCAGCACTTCGCAAACCTATTTCTGGCGCACGACACATGGAAGGCACACGATGAAATATTGGCTGATCAGTTGTGTTGCATGGTTTTTTGTGCAGCCTTTTGCAAACGCAGGTATTCCCATTCAATTTTGGACGTTGGACAACGGAGCACGGGTGTACTTGATGGAAGTTCAAGGTCTTCCCATGGTCGACATCCAATTGGAATTTGACGCGGGTAGCAGGCGCGATAGCAAAAACCTCAACGGCTTGGCACAAGCCACCGCCATGATGCTTGGCAAGGGTGTCAAGGCGCAAGACGGCATGCCTGCTTTGGACGAAAACCAGTTGGGTGAAGCGTGGGCTGACTTGGGCGCATCTGCTGGCGCATTCGTCTCAAACGACCGCATGAGCTTGAGTTTGCGCAGCTTGACCCGCCCTGAGTTGTTGGACCAGGCGATTGAATTGGCTGCAAGACAGTTGGCTGCGCCATCTTTTCCTGCGGATGTATGGAATAACGAACGCGAACGCTGGATAGCCAGTTTGCGTGAATCCCAAACCAAGCCCAATGTGAAAGCTTCAGAGGCATTTGCCAAGGCTGTCTATGGTGATCACCCTTATGGTCAGGACCCTGATGAAATCAGTTTGCGAAGGATTGAACCGATACAAATGAGAAACTTCCACGCGCGCTATTTGGTGCCGTGCAGGACCAAAATCAGTGTGGTAGGTGCTTTGAACAAAGCTCAGGTCACGGCCAAATTGACGCGGTTGCTCAAAGGCTTGCCATCGCAGTTCGCTTGCGAGTTATTTCCTTTGGTCAATGAAGTGTCAGCCTTGCGAGCGTCGAGCCGGATTGATATACCCTTCGAGTCTGCCCAAGCGCATGTGTTCATCGGTCAACCCGGTGTGGCCAGACAACATCCAGACTTTTTGGCACTGACCGTAGGCAATTATGTGTTGGGTGGAGGGGGGTTTGTTTCTCGTTTGACCGAGCAAGTGCGAGAAAAGCGCGGTTTGAGTTACAGCGTTTACAGCTATTTCTCACCAGGGCAACATGCCGGTGCATTTACCGTGGGTTTGCAAACTCGGCCTGACCAAGCTGAACAAGCGATAGAAGTAGCAAGCCAAGTGGTGAGAGAGTTTGTCAAAGAAGGACCAAGCAACGCAGAAATGCAAGCTGCCAAAGATTTTTTGATCGGTGGTTTTGCTTTGCGCATGGACAGTAACCGCAAATTGATGGATAACTTGAGCAATATTGCTTGGTTCGATTTGTCATTGGATTACCTAGACACTTGGACCGCCAAAGTGCAAAAGTTGACCGCTGCCGATGTACAGCAAGCCTTCGCCAGAAATCTGCAACCCGAGCGTATGGTCACGGTGGTGCTTGGTGCTTCTACCCCATGAGCAACGGCGAAGTTAGGATCATTGGCGGACAGTGGAAACGCAGCAAATTGCCCGTGGGCAATTTGCCTGGCTTGCGTCCCACACCCGATCGGGTTCGCGAAACCTTATTCAATTGGTTGGGTCAAGATTTAACCGGTTGGTATTGCACCGATCCCTATGCAGGCACTGGTGCGTTGGGGTTTGAAGCAGCCTCCCGCGGGGCTGCATCGGTTGTATTGGCTGATGCCAGCAGCGATTGCGTGGCTGCTTTGCTCAAAGCAAAAGACCGATTAGGCGCAGCACAACTGCGTATTCAACGTTCCGATGGATTGGCTGTTCTGCGACAGTTGCCTGTTGCCAGCCAGGACGTGGTTTTTTTAGATCCACCTTACGATTACCCCTACCATGAATTGGCCTTGAAACTGGCACTGCAAAGCCTCAAGCCAGAGGGTATGGTGTATTTGGAGGCTGATCAAGCTTGGCGTGATGATGTTTTGCAGCATCATGGTTGGACGCTGTGGCGACATTTGAAGGCAGGTTCTGTGCATGCGCATCTGTTGCGTGCAGGAGCATAATCCTTTTGCAACAGCAATATGAGGAATGACATGCGTGACCCTGTGATTGCCTTGTACCCGGGCACCTTTGATCCGATCACTTTGGGACATGAGGACATTGTGCGTCGTGCGTCGCGCATGTTTGACACTGTGGTGATTGCGGTGGCCCGTGCCCACCACAAGAAAACCATGTTTAGCCTGGAACAGCGCTTAGAGATGACCCGCCAAGCTTTGTCCGATTGCCCCAATGTGCAGGTTCTAACTTTTGAAGGTTTGGTGATTGAATTTGCCAAATCGCTCAATGCCAAAACCATGGTACGTGGTATCCGTTCAATGACCGACTTCGATTATGAATTTCAACTCGCTGGCATGAACCGGCGCTTGGCTCCCGAGATAGATACCGTGTTTTTGAACACCTTGGATGTGTATCAATGCATTTCCAGCACTTTGGTGAGAGAGATATCGGTGCTTGGCGGAGAAGTGGCGCAGTTTGTTTCTGCCCCGGTTTGGGGCTATATGCAAAAACTTGCCAAATCTTAGGTGCTGTCACCCATGGCACTCATGATTACCGATGAATGCATCAACTGTGATGTATGCGAGCCTGAATGCCCGAACGCAGCCATTTACTTGGGGCAAAAGATTTATGAAATTGACCCCTACAAATGTACCGAATGTGTGGGTCACCATGACTCACCGCAGTGTGTAGAGGTTTGCCCAGTAGCCTGCATTCCGCTCAACCCACAGTATGTAGAAAGCCAAAAAACCCTGTGGGAGAAATACCTGAGTTTGCAAGCCGCCAGACTTGTCCAAGAAAACACGGGTACTTATTCGGCTAAAGATTGATGGGCCTTTGATTTCTTGCTGGTTGGCTTCTTAGAAGTTTTTTTCTTTTTTCTTTTTTGTTTTTTCTCACTGATCGTGTCGCTTTCATCTGATTGTGCTTTGAAAGATTGGGTTTGGGAGGGTTTATCCACACCCGTGATTTTCTCGCCAGTGCAAGGTTTAAATACACCATCTTCCTCGCATTGCAACGAGGTGGGTTGTTGTTTTTCTCTTGCCATGGCGGGCGCATAAACGCCCAAACAACCGCTAATCAGTAAGAGGGCCAGAGGTATTTGCAGGGTGGTCAAAGGATTCATTCAGTTCGCCTTCCTTGAGTGGAATGGCTGCCGCCGGTTTTGGCGGTTTAGGCCGTGGCGGTGCGCTGGTGTGCACTATTTGTGTGGCTTTCACCATGTCACCGCTCACCATGAAGGCTGAGGCACCTTGGGTACGGTCTATGCAAGTGTCAATCAATGTTTTTTGGTCTGGCGCTGGCTTTTTTAGCACCCAGTGGATAACTTCCGATTTCACGCCGGGGTGTCCTATGCCAATGCGCATTCGCCAATATTCATCGGTTCCGAGTTGTGCATTAATATCACGCAAACCATTGTGACCTGCGTGGCCGCCACCCAGTTTCAATTTGGCAGCTCCAGGCACCAGATC
>JBJTXF010000142.1:0-2039 GCA_046082145.1 Limnohabitans sp.
TTCATGGATTTGTAGCGGGTCGCACCCCACGTATTGCCCTGTCCAGTATGCAATGCCACGCAGTCTCCTGAACCGATTTCTCTCAAGCCTTGGGCCTTGACCATGGCCTGCAAATCATCGGCGGTGATGATGCCGATGTCACCCGGCTGCTTGGGCACCGGCAGCATTTCGGCGGCAGCGGAAATCTTGCCCTGAGACTTGCGATAAGCCACGGCATCCAGCACCACCAAACGGCAGACAAAACCCAAGTCGCCTACATGCTCCACACCCAAGGGCCCCATGCCAACAACTTGGGCGCCCGCGCCACGCTCATAAGCATCCCAGCTGATCATGCCGTTGTAGAACATCGGTCCTTTGGAGGTGTTCACGCCGATGTGGCCAGGGCCATCAAACTGGGTTTGAATTTGGCCGATTTGCGTGGTGACCAACTCGTCGTGATAAACCAAAGCGTTTTTACCAAAGGGGCCACCAGTGGGCGTGCCGGGAATCCACATGTTCCATTTGCGCGGACCAAACCCCGGCGCTTCGGAGTGGTAGTGCTTGCCGATCGTGATGGCTTTGTTTTGCTTGATGGTGGCCAATGCCTTGGCAATGTTGGCCGAATTCAAAGTGTGGTTGGCACTGCCAGCGCGATCTTCCTTGCCCCATTTGGGAATTGCCCAAGTCAAAGCGGTGTCATCGATAGGCCCCTTAAGGGCTTGGTGCTGTGTGGCTTCCTGCGCCAAAACCGTACTGGCCAAGACAGCCAAAGCAGAAGCAAAAATCATTTTCAATTTCATTTTTTTCCCCCTGTGCGTTGTGAACGAAAAAAATCCCACGTGCAAAGCTTCCCAAAAAATCCTGAGACTTTGAACAAGCGAAATATCCCACTAAGCAAAGGGATTTAAATAGGGGAAATCACTTAAAAAGGCGGCATGTTGATAATGCTTTATCAATAAACACATGCATTGGTCAACTGAATCCCCAATCAAATGGATTCCAAAAAGAACAGCAATTCATTGCGCTGCTGTTTGGTGAAGTTCACAAATTTGTCTCGCGCGGTCTTGGCCTCACCCCCATGCCACACAATGGCTTCAAGTAGGTTGCGGGCACGTCCATCGTGCAAAAAAGAGTTGCTGGCATTGACTTGCATGGACAAACCCACACCCCACAATGGCGGTGTGCGCCAGTCAGAACCAGTGGCTTTGAAATCCGGGCGGCCATCAGCCAAATCAGGCCCCATGTCGTGCAACAGCAAGTCGGTGTAGGGACGGATCAGTTTGTTGGCAATTTGCGGCACGGCCGGGTATTTGCCAGTGCGCATTTCGGGTACATGGCAGCCCGAGCAACCCGCAGATTCAAACAGCTTTTCACCGGCTTTGAACTCTGGTTTGTCGCGGTTACGTTGTGCAGGCACATCCAAAGATTGCGACCAAAAGGTCAGAGGTTCCCACAGCTCTGGCCGTAGCTCCGGCTTGTCACCTTTGAGCGCAGCCAAACACTCTTTTTGCACAGGAGTACAGTTTTGCTCCGGGTAGAGCGCAGATGTCACACCAATGTCAGCCAAAAAAGCGGCGGCAATTTGCTGTTTGATACTGGGCTGGTTGGCTTTCCAACCAAAACGCCCAAGCACGGTTTTTTTGTGGATGTCGTCACGCACATAGTTGGGGCGACCGTTGAGGCCCATGGCCTTTTGCTTCTCGGCCAGCTTCAAAATGTCTTTTTCGCTGATCGCTTCCAGATAGCCCATGCCCAAGATAGCCTGCGTGTTTCTGACCGACATCATGACGCCGTCTGCAAAAGGACCGAAATTCATGTTCTCGATGCGAACTTTGGGACGGCGCAACTCGAGCAACTCGCCATCGGGGAAAGTGAATGTGCTGTTGACCCAGTCGATGAACACCTCGGCCTCGCCAGCACGTGCCTCAGGATCCTTGCGGGTGACCATGTCGAACGACTGGATATCGTTGCCGTAATGGGGATCCGGTTTGGGCTCACCGTGCGGGCCCTGTCCAGGAATAGACAAACGCACAAGTTGCTGAAACACGCGCAAGCCGCTG
>JBJTXF010000143.1:0-6227 GCA_046082145.1 Limnohabitans sp.
CTTGGCGGGCATAGGCCAACATGGCGCCCGCCAGGACGTCTTTGGCTTCGGCATGGGTCGGTACGCCAAACCCGGGCACATCAATACCGATCACTCGCACACCGTTGATTTCTTTGGGCAACAACTGCAAGGGCACACCACTGGCAGTGGGCACACACAGATTGATGATGACGATCGCGTCGAGTTTCTCGGGATCAGCTTGCGCATAAACCGACTCGCGGATGTCTTCAAACAATTTGCCTGTGACCAAGGTTTCTGAATTGAACGGCACATAACCCACGGTGCGACGAGCGCCGTAGAAATGCGAGGTGAATGTCAGGCCGTAAACGCAGCAGGCAGAGCCACTCAAAATGGTGGCCGTGCGGCGCATGCGTAAACCCACGCGCAACGAACCAAATGCGGGACACATGGACTGGGGCTGATCGTGCGGGCCCTTGGGATAGTCAGCAGCGTATTGCGCCAACACATCGCTTTTGCCCGCTTTGGCAGCAGCGTCAAGCAATTGGTCTTTCCCCGCATGACAACCCAAACCGTCGGCTGCGGTTGCATCAGCGTTGGGCAAAGGTGTGATGGGAATGATGTCGCTCATACAGCGTTCACACTTCGTCGTAAACCACTTCGAGAGTGGGTTTGTCGATGACCGTTTTGCCAGTCATATCGACTTCGGTGGCAGGTGTCATGACGAAATCGCGACCGGTGACATCGGAGCTGAACAAACCCAGCAACTGGTCTTGTGTTTGGGGCTTAGGTCGTTGCGGTGGAGCCTCGGCCACGTTTTTTGCCAACTCGGCAAACAACGCGCCCCATTCGCCATCGGGCTTGCCGATGATTTCGTAACTGGCACTTTTGCGGCGAATGTCCTCGTTGGCAGGAATGGCCGCCAATACCGGTATGCCTGCATTGGCCGCAAACGCTTGTGCTTCGCCTGTCCCGTCGTCTTTGTTGATCACCATGCCGGCCACGCCGACATTGCCTCCGAGCTTGCGGAAATATTCCACCGCACTGCACACGTTGTTGGCGACATAAAGCGACTGCAAATCGTTGGAGCCGACCACGATCACTTTTTGGCACATGTCGCGTGCAATCGGCAAACCAAAACCACCGCACACCACATCGCCTAAAAAGTCGAGCAACACATAGTCAAAACCCCACTCGTGAAAGCCCAGTTTTTCCAGTGTTTCAAAGCCGTGGATGATGCCTCGTCCACCGCAGCCCCGACCCACCTCAGGGCCGCCGAGCTCCATGGCGAACACGCCATCGCGAATAAAACAAACGTCACCGATCTTGACTTCTTCACCCGCGAGTTTTTTCTTTGACGAGGTTTCGATGATGGTGGGACAGGCCTTGCCACCGAACAGCAAACTGGTGGTGTCGCTCTTGGGATCGCAACCGATCAACAAAACTTTTTTGCCTTGCTGCGCCATCATGTAACTGAGGTTGGCGAGTGTGAAGCTTTTGCCAATGCCACCCTTGCCGTAGATGGCAATGATTTGGGTCTCTTTGGTCACCTCGCCGGTGTGCACAGGATCGGGTTCCTGAAATGCCTCGTGGCGCAAGCGATCGACGAACTGGACGGGCTTTTCGTTGCTTTGTGGGTCGCTCATCGGTGTCTCCGTTACCAACCGTGGATGAAAATGCATCGCTGTGGTCTGTATTCTTGGGTTTACATATGTTTGTGTCAATTTAAATTGACGTTTAATCAGCCAGACTAGGGTAACTACCTATCTTTTTTGCCCAACCAGGATCCGGGTGTGCAAAGGCATCGGGTTGAAAACCGGTTCCACCGCATCGAAACCCGCCTCCAACATCAAGCCGCGCAATTCAGCAGGGCTGCGCAATCTGCCACTCCCCATGGCCAACAAATAAAAATGGAAATAAGGGTCGCCGACCGGCGATTCGCCCGCTGGCTGTGCCATGGGCTCGGCCAATAACAAACGTCCTCCACTGGGCAAGGTTTGGTAAATCTTGGTCAACAAGGCCTTGACCACCGCATCTGGGTGATCGTGCGCGACCCGCACCAAGGTCACCAAATCGGCACCTGCTGGCAATGCATGGCTGATGAAACTGCCGCCATGCACCGTGACCCGCTCAGACAGTCCCTCCTGGGCCATGCGCTCCGCAGCCAGGGCCGCCACCGGCGGCAAATCCATCAAGTGCAAATCCAAACGGGGCACATGCCGTGCCAAAGCCATCACCCAACCGCCTTTTCCGCCGCCAATGTCGAGGACTTGTCGATGCCCAGAAAAGTCGTAGGAAGCCAGCAACTCTTCGATGACAAAACGCTGTGACGCAGACATCAGTTCGGAGTAACGAGCGACTTTTTCGGCTTCCCATCCCTGCGGGTTGTCGCCATTCATGTAAGGCCAATAAGCTTGCATGTGTGGCTGTATTTCGTCGCGCAACAACGCCAGTGGATCGCGCATGTCGTCAAACAGCACAGCGTTGTGTTCGATCATCAAACGCAACCCCGCATCAGCTGCCACCGGCGCACCCAATGCACCCAGCCCAAAACTGTCCGGGCCACGTTGTTCGATCAATCGCAAAGCAATGGCGGATTGCAACAAACGTTGCATGGCTGCGACGGGCACACGGGAAAGTTGAGACAACTGAGACAAGGAGCGCGGTTGTTCTCCCACCCGTTCAAGGATTTGTAAACGCACACAGGCCAGCAATACTTGGCTGTGGACAAAACCCGCCATCAGTTGAAACAACTGGGCTGCACGCCGTCGGGTCACCCAGCGGGTGAGCGGATTGCCAATCGCCCAACGGTAAAACTTGGGCGAGGTCATCCACCGGTCTAGGCGTTGGTCAAATGTCTGTCTCCAGCTTGGCCTATCTATGCCATGCGAGGCCTGCGTTTTAGCCAAATCAAGACTTTTCATCGCTGACAAATATCAGGCGCTGACCCGATTCGGTTGTTTGACCGTTTGGCGAGCAATCAATGCACAGGCATCCGGTGGTACTAAGCGCTCGGATTCGCTCAACACCAACTGCCGCATGGCAGCCCGGCTCTCGCAAGCAGGCACCGAATCGACAGCGGTTTGCATCAACGCGTTGAAATAGTCGAGCGCACCGACCAAGCCCAAATCGGCCGCGGCACTCGGGCGCCCGTGCTGGACATCTTGCCCCGCCGGTTTGCCTAACTGATCAGCTTGCAACATCACGTCACGGATATCGTCAGCAACCTGGTAGGCCTCGCCCAAAGTATCCCCCAATTTGTGCCAAGGCGCAGGATCCACGCCAGCAGCCAATGCGCCCGCACAAGTCGCAGCCACAAATAAGGCACCAGTTTTGGCGCGTTGGTATTGACTGAGCTCAACCCGTGTTTCGCATTCCCATGCTTGCCCAGCCACAATGCCATCTGGTGCGCCCACACCGTCGCTGATGACACTGAGTAATTGCACGGTCCGCATCGGGTGCAGACGACCACTGTGCGCCAACGCTTGAAAAGCCATGATGATCAAAGCATCGCCAGTCAACAGCGCCAAGGGTTCGCCGAATTGCTTGTGCACTGAGGCTTGACCCCGACGCAGGTCGGCATCGTCAAAACAAGGCATGTCATCATGCACCAGTGAAGCGCAGTGCAGCAGCTCTATTGCGACAGCCGCTGCATCGGTAAGCCCAACATCGTCTTCCCCACAGGCTTTGGCTACCGCCATGCACAACTGCGGACGGATACGCGCACCACCTGGAAAAACCGCATGACGCATGGCTTGCATCAAGCGGGGTGGAGCACTGCTGCTTTTAGTGCGAGAAAACTGCTGCTCAAGCGCAGCGTCAATGCGGTTTATGAAACTCATGGGGCCCCCGGACGGGGTGGCAACCGCCGCGCCGACGATTCGAGGCGACATCCACAGTGTCAATTTAACATGACACTGTGGATTGTCAATCAGAAATTGTCAGGGGTACTACATGCCCAATGGGCTGACAGCAAACAGCCAAGTATGACCGCCAAACAACAAGATCGCCCACACAACGAAACCTATGAGCACCACGCGCCAAGTGTTCTGGGTATTTTCAACCGGCCGATCGAGCTGCGTTTCGCCAGCCAAGGCCAAGCTGTCACGTTGTCTGGCAGCTCGAAAATTCAGCACAGACCAGAGCAAAAAAGCGCCAAACAACACCAGATCAGCGACTTTTCCGTTAGACAACAAATGGGCCAGCGCCCAAACCTTGACTGCCAGCACCATGGGATGACGCAATTTGGCTTTGATGGCGTTGTGAGGCACCTGCGAAGCCACCAACAACACCAGCGCGGGCAACATCAACAAAGCCGCCAAATGGCGCATGCCCACAGGGGGGTACCAAAGCCACGGGCTGTCCCAGCGAATTTTGCTGAATCCATACACCATCAACACAAAGCCAACCAGTGACGCGACGCTATACAAGCCTTTGTAAAACTTCTCGCCCCATTGGGCCAACTTTTCCGTGCGCCAGGAGTCAGCAAACACACGCAGCGAGTGGCTGCCCAAAAACAACACCAAACCCAATATGAACAAAGCCATGCTGATCTCCTGGTAAGTTGCCGGTGGATGCGGCTTGGCCGCAAGTCATTGAATCTGGTCAATGTTTTCGCTCAATCACCCAGTTTGCCAGTGATTGCAATACCTGAGTATCAGTCAGGCCACTGTGTGCCAGCGCTTGCTGAGCTTGCGCAGCCAATCTTGCCGCTTCTTGTTGCGCAGCTTGCAAGCCCAACAAAGACACATAGGTGGGCTTGAGGTTATCTGCATCTTTGCCGGCCGTTTTACCCAACACAGTGGTGTCAGTGGTGACATCCAAAATATCGTCCACCACTTGAAAAGCCACGCCCAAGGCTTGACCGTAGGACAGCAATGCTTGTGTGGTTTCAGCAGAGGCTTGCGCGGCAACTGCACCCATGACCACACTGGTTTCCAGCAAAGCGCCGGTTTTGCATCGGTGCATTCGCCTGAGTTGTTCCAGAGTCAATTGCTCACCCACACTGGCCAGATCAATGGCTTGTCCACCCGCCATGCCGGCGTGTCCAGCCCCTCTGGCCAGCAAACCGCACAAGCCCGCTTGCACCTGAAAAGGAATTTCGCTGTCAGTCGGCGTAAGCAATTCGAACGCCAATGTTTGCAATGCATCGCCTGCCAACAAAGCGCCCGCCTCGCCATATTTCACATGAACCGTGGGCTTGCCGCGTCTGAGCACATCGTTGTCCATGCACGGCATGTCATCGTGCACCAGTGAATAGGCATGGATCAGCTCAATCGCACAGGCCGCGCGCAAACCAGCGTCTTGCATCCAATTTTCAGAGTGCACAGACGTGCAAGCATGTTGGCTTGCCAGTACCAACAAGGGGCGTAAGCGCTTGCCACCGTCGAGTACGGCATATCGCATGGCTTGTCCCAAATCGGCGGGCGCATCGGCGGGAACCCATTTCTCCAAAGCGTGTTCGACCAACTGCAGTTGTTCCACTGTCCAAGCATGCAGGTCAAAGTGGCTCATTCAGGGTTACCCGACCCATTTTTCAAGCTGCCGGCCTCAAGCACCTGGATTTGAGCTTCAACCGTTTGCAACTGCGCGCGACAGTGGGATAACAAAAACGCCCCGCGTTGGTAAGACTGCAACATGTCTGCTAAGGGCATTTGGCCGGACTCCATGCGCGCCACCAGTTGTTCTAACTCTAGTAGCGAATCTTCATAACTGGCAGGTACCGCCTCATTAGGAGCTTGTGCGGCGGAAGGTTTGGCGGCCTTGGTCATGGTGTTTCTGATGGCTGTATTACTACCATTGTAAGGGGGCACTGCTGCGCGGCTACAATCCGCTTGCGTCTGGCCTAGGGCCAGTTTTTTGTCTCTCCCTGTGGGGAGTCTTTAGGTCAGGGCGTTTCATGTCTGATTTAAGTCTTCAACTGCAGCAGGCCGGTGGCCAACTCCCAGTTACAAGCTATTTTGATGAGGCGCTTTACCAGCGCGAGTTGCAAACACTGTTCAAGCCTGGACCGCGTTATGTGGGTCACTCGCTGTCGGTACCTGAAGTAGGTGACTATTTTGCTTTGCCCCAAGAAAATGAAGGACGTGCACTGGTTCGCACCGCACAAGGCATTCAACTCATCTCCAATGTGTGTCGTCATCGCCAAGCGGTCATGCTCAAGGGTCGCGGCAATTTGAACGACCCCGCCAAAGGCATGGGCGGCAATCTCGTCTGCCCTTTGCACCGCTGGACCTATTCGCCACAAGGCATCTTGCTGGGCGCGCCGC
>JBJTXF010000144.1:0-2246 GCA_046082145.1 Limnohabitans sp.
CGCGTGATTGAAAAAGCCGGATTGCCGCACCGCTTGAGCGTGCCGCACAAAGCGTTTCACCGCAATATCGGTGCCTTGTCTGGTGCCAAGGTGTCGCCCGATGGCCGCGTGGTGTCAGAGAGCGAATGGCAAGCCAAAGTCGGCGAATGGTTGCCCACGGTTGAGGACCGCGCGTTTGTGCAAAGCCTGATGGGCCGCGTGGTCGAGCCGGGCAAATTCGCCAATTGGATCGCACCGCCTGCCATCGGCATCAACCGCCAACCGGTGGATTTCGAATACGTTCGCTTCAACTGACACCATGAGCACTGACACCGCCGAACTGCTGCAACAGCATGTGATCGACCCCGAGGTGTGCATTCGTTGCAACGCCTGCGAGGCCACTTGCCCGGTCGGCGCGGTCACGCACGACAGTCGCAACTATGTGGTGGATCCCGACAAGTGCAACCACTGCATGGCCTGTGTGCCACCATGCCCCACGGGTTCGATTGACCATTGGTTGCCCGTGTTGCGCAGCAAGGCCTACACACTGCAAGAGCAGTTTTCCTGGGACGAATTGCCGCCGGCTCAAAACGAAGCAGATCTGCGCGGGCAAATGGACAGCGTCAACACGGAAAGCACGGCTTTTGAGACCACGGCCAGCACATTGACGCAGACAACCGACATCGCCACACCCTTGGTAACGCACACCGCTAGGGGCGCCACCGTGCCACCGTGGTCTGCGGCGCACCCTTACACCCATTTGCATGGACCCAAGTCGCCGATCAGCGCGACGGTGGTGGGCAATTTGCAAGTGAACGAACCGGGCACCGACAACGAAACCCACCACATCGTGTTGGATTTCGGTAGCCTGCCGTTTCCCGTGCTCGAAGGGCAATCCATCGGTATCGTGCCGCCCGGCGTGGACGCCAACGGCAAGCCCCACCATGCGCGCCAATATTCAGTGGCCAGCCCGCGCAACGGCGAACGTGCCGGCTACAACAATTTGTCTTTGACCGTCAAACGCGTGGTGCAAGACCACCAAGGCAACGCTATTTATGGTGTGGCATCCAACTATTTGTGCGATTTGAAAACCGGCGACAGCGTGCAAGTGATCGGCCCGTTTGGCAGCAGTTTTTTGATGCCCAATCACCCGGGCAGTCACATTGTGATGATTTGCACCGGCACCGGCAGCGCGCCCATGCGCGGCATGACCGAGTGGCGCCGCCGCGTGCAGGCCAGCGGCAAATTTGCAGGCGGCAAGCTGATGCTGTTTTTCGGTGCCCGTACCCAGCAGGAGTTGCCTTATTTCGGGCCACTGCAAAAACTGCCCCAGGATTTCATTGACATCCACTTTGCGTTTTCACGCACGCCCGGCCAACCTAAGCGCTATGTGCAAGACGCGATGCGCGATGCCGCCGCACCACTGGCCGCTTTGCTGCAAGACCCTCAATCGCATTTTTATGTCTGCGGTTTGAAGAGCATGGAAGAAGGCGTGTTGCAGGCTTTGCACGACATTGCGGTGGGTGCGGGCTTGGATTGGAACTTGGTGGCGGCGGGGTTGAAGCAAGAGGGTAGGTTGCAGTTGGAGACGTATTGAGGCCGAGCAACTGAGTGATGCCATGCAAACCAGAAATATCAGCAAAGTGGCTATGGCGCAGCGCATGGTGACGAGCCGATCTCAGTTAGACCGTGTACTTGACCCGGAGAATTTGTCCATTCAATTGGATACGCTGATCAAGGCGGCCAGGGCGGTGGGGAAGACGGTTGAGATTCGCTTGAAAATAGTTTGCTCTTAAGGCAGATAAATACTTTCATCGTTTCGCAGTTTGTCAGCGATTGCCGGTAGCAGGCCAATGGCTAAAGCATTCAATATAGGGCTTTCATTACCATCAGACCAACTTTCATGTCTGAGTAAAAAATGAACAAGCTGACGCAAGCGCATGAAATCAAATTTTCTGATGGCTTCGTCCGGTGCTTGTCTTGATACAGAAAGCGGGTTATCTGGCTTGACATCACGCATGACAAAGCCACAGGCATAAGCACCGTTGATGAACAGCATGTACGTGTCCAGTTTGAAAAAATCCTTGTGTTTGTCAGTTGGCAAACGGCTGTAATCCGAGACTCTGAAATGATTGCAAGCATCACGCCCCAGTCTGTCAATCAGGTCTGCCAAATGAAGGGCCTGGTATTTATTGACATGGGATCGTTTTGAGCAGGGATTTTTATGAATGAAGTGATGAGTTAGTAATGTTTCTTGGGGTTTCATA
>JBJTXF010000145.1:0-10263 GCA_046082145.1 Limnohabitans sp.
CTTGGCAACGCACCAGTTTTTGCGCATCGGCAGAATATTCAGAGGCGGAATGGATCGCGAAACTCAGGTTAGGCACCTGTCGCACCAGCGCATTGCGCGCCTTGATCGCCGCACTGTTGAGGTGCGTGTCCATGGTCAGGATAACCACTTTGACAGATGGATTCGCAGGCAAGGATTGGGTCATGCGAGTAGATTCAGGCAGCGACGTAAACGAAGTGGGAATGTGTCAATTGAAGTTGACATTACAAAGTGTGTTGATGAATTTCTAACTAGGGAAAACCCTTGAAATCGGAAAATACGATGAATACCTCTGAATCTGTCGGGCCGGCGCATACCGAGCAGCCGTCAACCCCTGTCTTGCCAAGCCTTCAGCGTCATTGGCGCGGTTTGGTGCTGGCATTTGCTGTCAGCTTTGCGGTGGCGGGTATCGGCTCGTCTTTAACGGTTTTGGATGCGTGGTACTTCCAACTCAAGCAACCCCCTTGGAAACCACCTGATGCCGCATTTGGGTTGATTTGGTCGGTGATCTTTAGCCTGTGCGCCATCAGCGCATGGATGGGATGGCATGCCAGCCATTCCAACAGAGAGCGTTGGCAGTGGGTGGGCCTGTGGGCATTGAACGCTTTTTGTAATGTGTTTTGGAGCCTGATTTATTTCAAATGGCACCGGCCTGATTGGTCATTGATAGAACTATTGTTTTTATGGCAAAGCACATTTATTTTGATAGTGTTCATTTACCCGCGTCGCCGCTGGGCTGCTTGGCTGTTGTTGCCCTATTTGTTTTGGGTGACCACTGCAGGCATGTTGAACCATGCGACCATTTCTCTCAATGGCCCATTCAGCTAAAAAGCCGTGGATTTACTTGAGCGTCAACCTAGGGTATCTGTCAGGCGTTGAAGAAACGTATCCCAGTGTGCGCAAGAATATCAGGGTAACTCCCTTAACGGGGCCATTCAATCATCGGAGAAATATATGACAAGTCGTCGTGAATTCGTAGTTCAACTTGGTGTGGGTGCCAGTGCTTTATTGGTGGGGGGTCAAGTGTTCGCGCAAGCCATGGTGGACGAAAAAGATGGACAAGCCACTGCCTTGGGTTACAAAGCTGACACCACCAAAGTCGACAACAAAAAATTTGCCTCACACAAGTCAGATCAAAATTGTGCGAACTGCGCGCTGTACCAAGGCAAAGCCAGTGACAAAGCGGGCGGTTGTCCTTTGTTCGCGGGCAAAAATGTAGCTGCTGCTGGTTGGTGCAGTGCTTGGGCCAAGAAAGGCTGACAAAAAGGCGGATACCCAGACCTTTTTTCGTTACATAACCCAACCCCTGTGGTGTCATACCCCAGGGGTTTTTCAATTGAGCCTAGCCTGCATCGCTCAAGACGGGTGGTGTGCTCACTGGGGTAATCCCCTGATTGTCAACTTCAGTTGACACACTTAAGCTAAAGTGCAACAAGCCGCTGGCAAAAAAAAATATCGCAGGAGATGGCTCCATGACCCCATTGTTAGACAGTGTTCAAACGCCTGCGGATGTGCGCCGATTGGCGCCTCATCAGTTACCAGCGCTGGCCAATGAATTGCGCAGTTTTTTGATCGAAAGCGTGGGCAAAACCGGTGGCCATTTCAGCTCCAATTTGGGCACGGTTGAATTGACCGTGGCTTTGCACCATGTGTTCAACACACCGCACGACCGCTTGGTCTGGGATGTGGGTCATCAAACGTATCCGCACAAAATTTTGACCGGGCGGCGCGAGCGTATGGGCACGTTGCGCCAGTTGGGTGGCGTGGCAGGTTTTCCCAAGCGCGATGAAAGCGATTACGACGCTTTTGGCACTGCGCATTCCTCCACCAGCATTTCTGCTGCGCTGGGCATGGCCATGGCCGCCAAACAAAAAGGTGAGCATCGCCACTGCGTGGCCATCATCGGCGACGGTGCCATGACCGCTGGCATGGCTTTTGAAGCCATGAACAATGCGGGGGTGGCCGACTGCAACATTCTGGTCATCCTCAACGACAACGACATGTCCATCAGCCCGCCAGTGGGTGCGCTGAACCGTTATTTGGCGCAACTGATGAGCGGGCGGTTTTATACCGCGGCCAAAGAAGTGGGTCGCCAGGTGCTGAAAAATGCGCCCCCTTTGTTTGAACTTGCTCGCCGTTTAGAGCATCAGACCAAGGGCCTGATATTGCCCGCCACCTTGTTTGAAAAATTTGGCTTCAATTACATCGGCCCAATAGATGGCCATGATCTGGATGCCTTGGTACCGACATTACAAAACATCAAGCAAATGGCTGGCCCCCAGTTCTTGCATGTGGTGACCCGCAAAGGCCAAGGCTACAAACTCGCCGAGGCTGATCCGATTGCTTATCACGGCCCTGGCAAATTCGATCCCAAGGTGGGCATCGTGCCTCCCACCACAGCGCCCAAACAAACCTTCAGCCAAGTGTTCGGGCGGTGGCTGTGCGACATGGCCGAGCACGACCCTCGCTTGGTCGCCATCACTCCCGCCATGCGCGAAGGCTCGGGCATGGTGGAATTTCATCAACGTTTTCCTGATCGTTACCATGATGTCGGTATTGCCGAGCAACACGCACTCACCTTTGCGGCAGGTCTGGCTTGCGAAGGCTTAAAGCCTGTCGTGGCCATCTATTCCACGTTTTTACAGCGCGCTTACGACCAGTTGATTCACGATGTGGCGTTGCAAAAATTGCCCATGGTGCTGGCGCTCGACCGTGCAGGCATTGTGGGTGCCGATGGCCCGACCCATGCTGGTGTTTACGACATTCCATTTTTGCGTTGTGTACCGCAGGTCAGCATTGCCTGTCCCGCCGATGAAAACGAGTGTCGCCTGTTGCTCAGCACGGCGCACGCACAAGACCACACCGTGGCAGTTCGTTATCCACGGGGCGCTGGCGTTGGTACCGCGCAAGACGCTGGCTTGTCCACTTTGCCTTTTGGCAAAGGCGACATCCGCAGGCAAGGCCAGTCAGTCGCGATTTTGGCATTTGGCACATTGCTTTACCCTGCGCTGCAAGCAGCAGAATCGCTCAACGCCACCGTGGTGAACATGCGATGGGTAAAGCCTTTGGACACCGAACTGTTGTTGCAGGTGGCTGCTAGCCACCAGGCGTTGGTCACCATCGAAGAAGGCGCACTCATGGGCGGTGCGGGTTCTGCGGTGCTTGAGGCATTGCAAGACGCATCTGTGAATTTGCCCGTGCTCAGACTGGGTCTACCTGATGTGTTCACCGACCATGGTGACCCTGTGAAAATTTTGTCTGCGTTGGGTTTGGATGCACAGGGTATCGAAGCCGCTGTACGCAACCGCTTTAACCACTTGCTGAGCGCGGATGACAAAACCAACTCGGTCAATCTGAAACTGGTTGGCTGATAAAATTTTAGGTTTAAATTTTTGGATGGGAGTTGATTCATGGATCGTCGTTCAGCACTTAAAAATGCGGGCATTGCAGGGGTGATTGGCGCTGGCATGGCCCCGGCTGTGCATGCCCAAGAATCCATTCGCTGGCGTTTGGCTTCGAGTTTCCCCAAGTCCTTGGACACCATTTACGGTGCGGCTGAAACTTTTTCAAAGAAGGTCTCAGAGCTAAGTGGCGGCAAATTTGTCATTTCAACCCATGCTGCAGGCGAACTCATGCCTCCGTTTGGCGTGGTCGATGGTGTGCAAAGCGGCACGGTAGAAATGGCCCATACCGCCCCATACTATTTTTTTGGCAAAGACGAAACCTTTGCTTTGGGTTGTGCCGTGCCATTTGGCCTCAACAGCCGCCAAACCACAGCCTGGATGTTCCAAGGCAATGGCCTCAAACTCATGCGCGAGTTTTACAAGCAATACAGCATTGTCAATTTCCCCGGCGGCAGTACCGGTTCGCAAATGGGCGGCTGGTTCCGCAAAGAAGTCAAATCGCTGGCGGACATGAAGGGGCTGAAGTTTCGCGTGGGCGGGTTTGCCGGCAAGGTGATTGAACGCATGGGTGGTGTGCCGCAAAACATACCCGGCGGTGAAATTTACCAAGCTTTGGAAAAAGGCACGATCGACGCCGCAGAGTGGATTGGTCCCTACGATGACCAAAAACTGGGCTTCAACAAGGTGGCACCTTTTTATTACTACCCGGGTTTTTGGGAAGGCGGACCCGAGCTCGATTTTTATATCAATGAAAAAGCCTACAACGGTTTGTCGGCGGTCAACAAATCCATCATTGAGTGTGCAGCAGCTTTTGCGCACGTTGACTGTCAGGCCAAATACGATGCCCGCAACCCCGGCGCGCTGATGCAATTGGTGGCGGGCAAAACCAAGGTATTGCCTTTCCCCAAAGACATCATGGACACCGCGTTCAAAGAGTCCATGGCACTTTACGAAGAGCTGAACGCCAAAAACCCAAATTGGAAAAAGGTGTACGCGGACTATTCCGCGTTTCGCAAGCAGCAAAACCTCTGGTTCCGTTTTTCAGAGGCATCGTTTGACAGGTACATGCAAAGCGTCAAGTTGTAAGTACGCATTGTTTTTAAAAATGAAGCTCACCACCGTTTCTGAGCTTTTCAGACACCGTGCTTTAGCCCGTCAGTGCCACATTCAGTTTTTTCTTTCACAGACTCGCAGGGTTGAGTGAGGTGTCAGCCGACATGAGCTTGAGGCAGTGCTGAAAAATCCTATTTGGCAAATACCCGCAGACCATTGCCGAATAGAGTTGTGAAAGTCAATGAGAACGCAATCATCATTCCCAGCCAAGGGCTGAGACGGCTGGCTGGCAAACCGCTATCAGGATTTGAAACTGTACCCATGGTGTCGCAAAGGCAAGGAGCGGATACGCTCCCCAGTGGCACTGAACAATGCATTCATGGCCGCTGGAATCACGCCCCCAATCGGTGGCTCACCAACCCCACCCCAAAAATTCCCTGAAGGCATCAGTACGCTGATGACTTCAGGGGCATGACTCATGCGGGCCAAGGGGTAGTCGGCAAAATTACCTTGGACCACTGCACCTTTGTCGATCGTGATGTCTTCGAACATCAGGGCCGACAGCCCCCAAATGACACCACCTTCAATTTGCGACTTGACAGCATCAGGATGCACCACATGGCCGGAGTCGATGGCCACGGCCACACGGTGTACAAGGATTTCCTTGTCTTGTACGGACAACTCCACTGCTGCAGCTGTGAAACTGGCGTAGGAATCAACAACGGCAATGCCACGGTGAACTCCCTTGGCCGCAGGCTTATCCCAGCCTATCGCTTTTGCCACGGCATCAAGCACGGCCAGGTCTTTCTTACCTTGCAGCAAAGGGCGGCGAAATGCGTAGGGGTCTTTGCCAGCGGCATGGGCCAACTCGTCAATGAAGCATTCCCGGTAAAACGGGTTGTTGGTGTGCGCCACGGCACGCCAAAAGCCCGGAGGCACATGGAACTGGTTCAGTATGTACTCGTTGGTGAAGTTGGGCACTGCATAGGGGTTGTCGCGAAACACTCGGGTGTTGATCGGATCAATGCCATCTTTGATCATGGCTGGCAGGACCGTGAACGCAATCGATTGGTCGGCCTGACGCGCTTCCCAAGCAGTCCACTCACCGTCTTTGTTCAAGGCACCGCGCAACTTGACCAGAGAAATAGGGCGGTAGCGGCCTTGGCGCATGTCTTCTTCACGAGACCACATCAGCTTGATGGGTGTGCCCGGCATGGTCATGGCGATTTTCACAGCTTGTATCGTGAAGTCTTGGTGTATGACCCGGCGTCCAAAAGCACCACCGGCGTGCATTTTGTGGATTTGAATCTTGGCCACGGGCAGCCCAGAGGCTTGGGCAGCCGCGCTGATGGAGGCCTCACCGTTTTGCGTACCAACCCACACTTGCAATTCATCAGGCATGTAAAGCGCCGTGGCGTTTTGCGGCTCCATGGTGGCGTGGTTGACAAAGCCTGTGAAGTACTCGGCCTCCAACACTTTGTGTGCATTTGCAAAAGCCTGGCTGGTATCGCCGTCTTTGCGGGCAATCGGGGCTTTGTCAGCGGCCAAGTCTTGCTTTAACTGACGCATGATGCTGTCACTGTTGACACCGCCATGGGCACCGTTGTCCCAGGTCACTTTCAAAGCTTGTACTGCTTTGTGCGCTTGCCACCAATTGCCAGCCACCACCGCCACCCATTCATCGCTGGTGACGATTTTGCGCACACCCGGCATGTTGCGGGCTTGGCTGTCATCCACGCTTTTGACTTTGCCACCAAACACTGGGCATTGGTGAATGGCCGCATGCAGCATGCCAGGCAATTGGATGTCAACTGCATAGAGTTGTGAGCCATCGATTTTGGCTGGCAAGTCCAAGCGGGACGGCGAGGTGCCAATGAGTTGCCAGTCTTTGGGGTCTTTGAGCTTGACGTTGGTGGGCACTGGCAAGCCGCTGGCCAAACCTGCTAATTCGCCGTAGGTAGCGCGTTTGCCAGAAGCATGAGTGACCAGACTGTTGGCTGCTTGGCATTCCGCCTCAGGGACTTTCCATTGTTGTGCTGCAGCTGTGATTAACATGGTTCGGGCAGCAGCACCCGCTTGACGCAGGTATTCGTGAGAATCCCGAATACCACGGCTACCAGCGGTGGTCATGTCTTTCCATATCTTGTCTCGCCGCATGTGTTCGTTCACATTGGCGTACTCGGCACGGATTTTGGACCAATCGCATTGCAACTCCTCGGCCACCAGCATGGCCAACCCTGTCATGGAGCCTTGCCCCAATTCGGAGCGAGCGATGCGAATGATGACACTGTCATCGGACTGAATGACGATCCAATGTGTGACCTCTGTGACACCACTATTACCCGTAGCCATGGTGGTAGATGCCTGAAAACCCAATACCAAGGCACCGGTCAGGGCCGAGGCTTGTTGCAAAAATTGACGGCGATTCGAACGATGCAATGAAGCGGTCATGTAAATCTCCAAAAGGCTGATTTCTTTAAAGCTTACTGAAAAATACAAATCCCTCTTTGAACAAGGTTGCTTGAAGCAAAGTGCACTTTTTTGATCACAAAATCCATCAACCCCTCTGATGCCTCTTCGACCAAATCGAGAACGTGTTCAAAATCTTTCTCGTCTCCATAGTAAGGATCAGGAATCACAGTGGCATCTGATGTTTTCAAAAACTCTGCAAAGCCCTTGATTTTGTGTTGTAGGTGAGCAGGGCAGCGTTGCTCAAGCAAGGCGCGATTGTCCCAATCCATGCTGATCAGCAAGTCAAATTTTTCAAAGTCGTCATCGTTGACCGCACGCGCCCTCAGGTTGGACAGGTCGTATCCACGTTTCAAGGCATGCAGTTGACTGCGTGAATCGGGGGGTGAGTTGGGGTGGTAGTTGTGCGTACCCGCTGAATCGACATGTATGGTTTCAAGAAGTTTGCTCTTGAGCAATTTTGTTTTGAATACACCTTCCGCCGTTGGGCTGCGACAAATGTTGCCCATACAGACGAAAAGAATTTTGAGTTGGTGAGCATTCATTTTGAATTTACAACAAGAATCAACTTGCACATTTCTCGCAAATACAGGCCCTGCCTCTGGCAACATCAGGCACTTGGTCCATCACTGCCGGGGTAAAAGTTGCATCCATACACCAGCAGCGTTCAGGCTTTGTGCCTAAAGCCTTAGCCTTTTCCATGGCGCAAAGATTGGGTTCATGGCAGATGGGGCAGCGAGTGGGATCAGTGTTGTCCATATATAACTTTGTGCTGGAGGAAATGACTGGAATCTACACCAATGCTCCGGGCTTGATTGCGCAAGATTTCAATTTGCGCCAACTTTGCAAAAAGGGAGGATTACCTAGCAAGCTCAGTTTTGCTCAATTTATGAGCTTTCATTTCTTGGTCTATCTGCCAAGCAATAACTCTTTTCTGCGCAACAGCAGTGCTGGACTCAAGCAGGGATTCCTCCTGCAAAAAAATATCGAAACTTGATCCAATGTTTTTCTTTGACATGTCTTTTCCTTTTTAAAGATCTTGAGACGTTCTTCGATTTAATCCATATCTTGTTTTAATGTTGCTTGTTGCATCCAAAAAATTGTATGACTTTCGTGAAGCTGACCCAAAAAGTTCGAGGATTGTTACGCTGTCAAATTTGATTGAATTACTTCAAATCACGGTAAAAATTTTCATGCGGTCCAACCGCCTCAAGATACACCAATTTAAGTTCCTCGCCGATTGTGTATCCCAGCAAGTAAAGCTGTCCCTGGCCGCGAAATTTATAAACATACAAGGCTGATAAATCACCTTTTTTCTTGTCCCCAATCTTCGGGGAAGATTCAACTGTGGCAACTGCTACATCTACATCGGAAGCAATGTTGTCATTCAGCTTTTTATATTGACGCGCAAATCTGCGGGTCTGTACTGCTTGATACGTCATGTGCGGCTACGTGGTTGAAATGGAGTTGCATCGCTGCGTGGCTCTTTCATCGAAGCTAATACTTGCACAACAAAATCAACTGGTAGTTCAGGATTGTCGATTGCAGCTCGCCCAACACTTGCCCAAAACTCAATCTGACCAGCAATTGTTCGGTGTTCAGCTTTGGCTTCGCTTTTTGCTTGCTCGTATAGCTGGTTGTCAATTCGTACTGGCATACCCATTTCTAAACTCCTTTGCTACAAATGTAGTTTAAGTTTACAGCATGCTTTAAATTTTCTCAACTGCTATGTGGTGACTCAATGAAATCTTTGAAAAAATGCCACAAATCCATTGGTATATGTTTGACTCATATACGGGACTGATTGGTTTGTACAAGTTCGTATGACTGCCAACGGCAACAGGGCAACCATGATCTATGAGGACGGCAATGGCCGAGAGCATGCCCGTCAAGAGATTCCGTACACAGACTTTCCAATGCAGGCGATCACTTTGTATTGCTGCTGGGATGGAGAGCACTGGGTGATCATGCTGCCCAGTGAGTATTAAGAAAATCAAGCTATTGCGAAAATCAATGAAATAAACTATAGTGTAGTTATGAGCAGTATGGTAATCGCCCCCTAGAACCAAAGGTCTGAGAAGTAGAATTTTTTCCAATGGAAGAGGTTCTAAATGAAGAGATCGAAATTTACGGACAGCCAGATCATTGACTCAGTCAAGCGGGTTGAAGCTGGCATAGGTGTCCCAGATATTTGCCGCGAGTTGGGTATCAGCACGGCGACGTTTTACAAATGGCGGGCCAAGTATGGCGGCATGGATGTGTCCATGATGTCGCGCATGAAAGAGCTTGAAGATGAAAACCGCCGCTTGAAGAAGATGTACCTTGAGGAAAAGCTCAAGGCCGAGATCGTGTCGGAGGCGCTCGAAAAAAAGTGGTGAGGCCATCTCGCAGACGGGAGATGGCCCACAAGGTGGTTTCTGAGCAAGGTGTGTGCATTCGTGTCGCCTGTTTGGCATTTCGCATCAGCGAATCCTGCTATCGCTACGAGCGCAAGCTCGATGCTGAGAACGATGAGGTGGCCAATTGGTTGGTCAAACTGACCGATAACCATCGCAGCTGGGGCTTTGGCCTGTGCTATCTGTATCTGCGCAACGTCAAGGGCTTCAAATGGAACCACAAGCGTGTGTATCGCATCTACAAGGAGCTGGAGCTGAATTTACGAATCAAGCCGCGTAAACGGCTTGTGCGTGAGAAGCCTGAGGCCTTGACGGTGCCGCAGGCGATCAACCAAGTATGGTCTATGGATTTCATGCATGACCAACTCGAAGACGGCAGAACATTTAGATTGTTCAATGTGATTGACGACTTCAACCGTGAGGCCATTGGCATGGAGGTTGACTTCTCATTGCCATCTGAGCGTGTGATTCGGGAGCTCAAGCAAATCATTTCGTGGCGCGGCAAGCCCGAAGTCATTCGCTGCGACAACGGCCCCGAATACATCAGTGCCGCGATACAGACTTGGGCGCAAGAGTGGGGAATCAGGCTTGAATATATTCAACCTGGTAACCCACAACAAAACGCCTATGTTGAACGGTTCAATAGGACAGTGCGGTATGAATGGCTGTCACAGTACTATTGGTCAGACTTGGCAGAGGTTCAAGACTTTGCAACGAAGTGGATGTGGTCTTACAACCATGACCGCCCAAACATGGCCTTGGGCGGGTTCACACCCAAGCAGCGGCTGGCCATGGCTGCATAACGTTTCTACTTCCGCGACCCTTGCAAAAGGGGAGGATTACCAAGCAAGCCGTTGAGTTTTTCATTGCTGCCTCGTTCCCAGCTGGCAAATGGTCTGGCAAAGTAGGCCGTGCTTTGAAGT
>JBJTXF010000146.1:0-2231 GCA_046082145.1 Limnohabitans sp.
CGCCAGTTGTAGCCGTGCCGATCAGCATATTGACTATGAAGCTCGCATCGAGGGCCATGCCAATGGAACGCTGGCGTTCAGCGGCAAGGCGATTCCACGTACCGATTTTTTAACTGCGCGAACAGGTTTTGTGGTGCTGCACCCCCTGAGCGGTGTGGTAGGTCAAGATCTTAAAGTTGAATATGTCGATGGCGTCATCACCCAAAGTCAATTTCCTGAACACGTTAACCCCGACTGCCCTTTTCGCTATGTACGCGCTTTGTCGCATCAGGTTTTTCCAGGCGTATGGGCTAGATGTGAAATGCAGGGTGACGCCTTTGAGATGGAAGACCACCGCAATTGGACCGACGCCTCCTTCAAAACCTATGTGCGACCTTTGGCGCGGCCTTGGCCTTATGTCTTGCCTGCCGGTGAAGCAGTGGAACAGTCAATCACGCTCACAATCACCGGTGCTTTACCTCAGAAAAAACCAAAGGCCAGTGGTGCTAAGGTGGAGCTGTCGCTGGGTAAGGTCAGTTCGCACACCGTACCCCCCGTTGGCATAGGCCTGCCAGCAGAAGAAGTGCAAGCGGCCTTGGCTCACATGCCTTTGATGCGTTTGCTCTCGCCTAAGTTTGTGGTTTGCCACTTCGATCCACGGCAGCATCACAATGCCAGCTTGTTGCGCCACTATCAACAACTCGCTTCGCAGTTGAACTCCGAGGTGATGCTTGAAGTGGTGGTGCAAAGCCTCACCGACTTTGCCAGTGAGTTGCAAGGGGTGGCCCGAATGACCCAAGAGGCTGGCTTACGCGTGCATATGCTGGCCGTGTGCCCTGTGGGGCATTTGAAGTCTGTGCTGCCAGGCGGGACTTACCCGCCAGCACCAGATCTCGCCGAGCTCTACCATGCCGCTCGCCAGGCATTCCCGCATGCCCAATTGGGCGGCGGCATGTTTTCCTTTTTCACCGAACTCAACCGAAAGCGCCCACCTGCCGAGCACTTGGACTTCATCACCAATTCCACCAGTCCCATTGTTCACGCAGCCGACGATCGCTCCGTGATGGAAACCTTGGAAGCTCTGCCTTGGCAAATCGACACAGCCAAACACTTCACCGGTGGCAAGCCTCACCACGTTGGCCCCAGCGGCATAGGCGCACGCGATAACCCGCACGGTGCGACCTTCTCATCCAACCCCAACAACAGCCGTGTGTGTCTGGCCAAGATGGACCCACGTCAACGCGGTTTGTTTTCGGCGGCATGGACCCTGGGCTATGTCAGCACTTTGGTACACGCAGGTGTCGCTCGCATCAGCATGGCCGCCCCCACCGGACCCTTGGGAATGATTTACACCCGACAAACTGGAGTCAACCAACCTTGGTTTGATGACTTGCCTGACAAAATCGCTGAATATGCGGTGTATCCGGTGTTTCACACCATGGCCTCAATGCATTGCGCCAGCGGTCAGGCCTTGGTTTCAATCACCAACAGTGATCCGCAGCGTATCTGCCATTTGGCTTGGTCGGACAGCAGGGGGATTACTCTGCTGGCTGCAAACATGGGCGCTGAACCTTTACATCTAGACCTCAAAGGATTTGCTAACGCGAGTTCCTTCGGTATGCTTGACGAATCCCATTTCATTTTAGCCACTACCGATGCACATGCTTTTCGCCAAGCCAGTCAATGGCTGCCTAAGAACGCCACCCTCAACCTAGGGGCTTATGCCATCGCCTGTGTGCACCAACCGCATCGCTAAACCATGAACTTGCTGTTTGGTTGTTATGGGTGCTCGAAGCATTCATATTTGAGTTACACGTTTTGTTACACGTTGCCTTAAAGTGTTTGTAAGTCATTGATTTGAATAGATAAATTATTTGTCTTTGACGTTCGGGGTCGAGCCCTTTTGCAAGGCTTTGCAGATGGCCCCATCCGGTTACCGACTTCATGCCAGACGTCAACGCATACCCGCGCTGCAAAGCGACAGGGCGCAACGAGACTTGGAATTGATACCGCAAATCAAGCGCGTTTGGGATTCGAACTGGCAAGTCTATGGAGCCGACAAGGTCTGGAAACAAATGAACCGTGAAGGTATCTCGGTGGCCCGCTGCACGGTTGAACGATTGATGCGTCAACAAGGCTTGTGCGGGGTGCGCCGAGGCAAAGTCATACGCACCACCACACCCGATAAGTCAGCCCCGTGCCCATTGGACAGGGTCAATCGGCAGTTCAATGCGGATCGGCCCAACCAGTTG
>JBJTXF010000147.1:0-2540 GCA_046082145.1 Limnohabitans sp.
CGGGCGAACCCAAGCCCTTGCCATGCACCACCCGCACACAGCGCCAGCCGCGTTTGTGTGCATCGCGGATGAATTGGCCCAAGGCTTCACGCGCTTCGTCTGAACGCAAACCGTGTAAATCGATTTGGCCTTGTAGGCTCCAATGACCTTTGCGCAATTTCTGCGTCACATCGGTGCCAATGCCACTGCGCCGGTAGCTGAGCTCATCGTCGGTATCGAGCAATGTGCTGACATCAAAATCATCGCTCAGGCTCTCGCGCAACACTTGATCGTTGTCGCGCTTTTGCTGAAAGGCTTTGGGAAGTGCGGGCTTGCCGCTCAATGCAACACGGGGTTGAGATGCCAGCGGCTTGACCGGGCCGACCGCACGTTGGAACAGGTTTTTTTCGGCTTTCGCGCGGCGTTCTGCCGCCTCTTTTTCGGCGGCCTTGGCGGCTTCTGATTCGGCTTGTTGGCTGAGGGTTTGTTTGATAACCCCCAAGTCTTGCAGGCTGCGTGCTTTCACCATGGGCTGCGCTCCGCCATGGACCAATGGATACCCGGGCCTACGATGATGTGGTCTAGCACCTTGACATCCACCATGGACAACGCAGTTTGCAAGGTGCGTGTGAGTGTGCTGTCTGCGGCAGAGGGCCGCACATCGCCGCTGGGGTGGTTGTGCGCCAAGATTACGGCAGCCGCACCTTGCTCAAGCGCGAGCTTGACCACTTCGCGCGGGTAGACCGAGGTTTGATTGAGGGTGCCTTTGAACATTTCCTGAAAACTCAGCAAGCGGTATTGTGCGTCCATGAACACCACGGCGAACACCTCTTGAGGATACGCGCCCATTTGCAGTTGCAAAAATTGCTTGACAGTGTCGGGGTTGCTCATGACATCACGTTTGCGCATTTTTTGCAACAGAACACGGCGCGATAGCTCCAGCACGGCCAGCAATTGCGCACGCCGGGCCGAGCCACCCAAGCCTTTGGCCGTACGCAAATCGGCGGGGGAGGCTTACAACAAACCAGCCAACCCATGAAAATGTTCCAGCAAGGAGTGCGCGAGTTGCAGCACATTTTGACCGGGCAAACCGGTACCGAGCATGACCGCCAGCAGTTCTGCGTCAGTTAGCGTTTGGCAGCCCATGGCGAGCAATTTTTCGCGCGGGCGGGTGTTTTTGGGCAGGTCTTCGAGCAACATGGTCAGCGGTCGTTCAAGGCATCTAGGCATGGCGAGTCAGTCAATCTTCGCGGCTTGGCTTGCCAAAAGGCGTGGGCTGTCTCACTTGACTTTTGTGATCCATGGCCTTTCTACAATAGCGGCTGTTCAAAAAGGCAACCATGACTGCCCCACCGCTGGTTCAACCCGGATCTTTTTTAACCTTGCACTACCGATTGAGCGGCCTGCAAGGCGACATCATCAACACCTTTGATGGCCCTGCGGCCACTTTGACGCTGGGTCATTCCGAATGGTCTGATGCGTTGGAAGCGCGGTTAATAGGTTTGGCTGAAGGCGACCATGTGACGTTGACCTTGACCCATGGAGAAGCATTTGGTCAGCGCAATCCCGATATGTTGCAATGGGTGCCTCGGGCGTTGCTGGACAAGTTTGGTGACGCAGGTGCCAGCTATGCCATTGGTGAAGTGGTGGAATTTCCTGGCCCTGAAGGCCAAGGCCGCTATGCTGGTGCGGTGCAACAAGTAGCAGACGATGCAGTGTTGTTTGACTTCAACCACCCATTGGCCGGACAAGCTGTTAACCTGGAAGTCAAAGTCATAGGAGTGTTGTGAATGAGTGAGAACGGCAACTCTGACATTATTTTGGCCGAGCCACGCGGTTTTTGTGCGGGTGTGGATCGGGCCATCGATATCGTCGAGCACGCTTTATCCAAATTTGGCGCACCCATTTATGTGCGGCATGAAATCGTCCACAACACCCATGTGGTCGACGATTTACGCGCGCGAGGCGCCATCTTCATTGAAGATTTGAACGACGTACCGCCAAACGCCACCTTGGTGTTCAGCGCGCACGGCGTTCCCAAAGAAGTGGAGTACGAGGCGGAGCGCCGTGGTTTTCGGGTGTTTGATGCCACCTGCCCTTTTGTTACCAAAGTGCATGTGGAAGTCGCCAAGTTGCACAAAGAGGGGTATGAATTCATCATGATCGGTCACAAAGGACACCCAGAGGTCGAAGGCACGATGGGTCAATTGCCCTCAGGTATCCATTTGGTCGAAGATGAAGAAGATGTGCACAAGGTTCAACCCTCACAAACGCACAAGCTTGCGGTGGTCACCCAAACCACGTTGAGTGTGGACGATGCCGCCGACATCATGGCCGCGGTGAAAAAGCGCTTTCCCATGGTGCGCGAACCCAAGCAACAGGACATTTGCTACGCCACGCAAAACCGCCAAGACGCGATCAAGGTGTTAAGCCCGCAGGTAGACATTGTGATTGTGGTGGGCAGTCCCAGCAGTTCCAACAGCAACCGTTTGCGTGATGTGGCCGCCAAGTTTGGCACGCCCAGTTACATGGTCGACAATGCACAGGAATTGCAAGCCGAA
>JBJTXF010000148.1:0-6223 GCA_046082145.1 Limnohabitans sp.
ATGTGCAAACCCACGGTGGGCTCGTCCAACACATACAAGGTGTGCGGTGCTTGCTGACCACGACGGGTGACATCGTCGCGAACCTTGGAGAGTTCGGTCACCAGTTTGATACGTTGAGCCTCACCCCCGCTCAAGGTGGGCGAAGGTTGGCCAAGTGTCAAGTACCCCAAGCCCACATCTTTGAGTAATTGCAAAGGGTGACTGATCTGTGTCATGGCTGCAAAAAAATCCAGAGCCTCGTCTACTTCCATTTGCAACACATCGCCAATGCTTTTGCCTCGCCAACGCACGGCCAATGTTTCGGGGTTGAAGCGTGCGCCTTTGCATACCTCGCACAACACCTTCACGTCAGGCAGAAAACTCATTTCAATGGTGCGCATGCCTTGGCCTTCGCAACCGGGACAGCGACCTTCGCCGGTGTTGAAACTGAAGCGGCCGGGGCCATAGCCACGTGCTCTCGCCTCTAGGGTTTGTGCAAACAATTTGCGAATCGTGTCCCAAAAACCGATATAGGTGGCGGGACAGCTGCGCGGGGTTTTGCCAATCGGGGTTTGGTCCACCTCCAGCACGCGGTCGATGTCTTCATAGCCACTGACCGCCGTACAACCTACCCACACCGGGTGTTTGCCCGCGTCATTCGCTTTGCGTCCGGCTTGTGTCGAGCGTTGCGACACCACGGCGCTGACATTGGTCAACAACACATTGCGTGCCAAGGTGGATTTGCCCGAACCACTGACACCCGTGACAGCGACCAGGCGTTGCAGTGGCACTTGCACATTCACCTGTTTCAAGTTGTGCAAGAACGCCCCTTTGACACCCAACCAGCCCGTGGCCGATGACTGTACGGGTCTGCGCAGTTGCAAAGGATGTTGCATCGCATGTTTGAGGTAGCGTCCGGTTTGGGAATCAGTCGCAGCCATCAAATCTGACACAGACCCTTGGGCGACCAAGTGGCCGCCACGCTTGCCTGCGCTGGGTCCGATATCGATGATGTGATCGGCGCGTCGAATCGTGCCCTCGTCATGTTCGACCACCACCAAGGTGTTGCCCTTGTCGCTGAGAATTTTCAAAGCATCCAACAAAATTTGGTTATCACGCGCATGCAGCCCAATGGTGGGTTCGTCCAACACATAACACACACCTTGCAAATGGCTGCCCAGTTGAGCGGCCAAGCGAATGCGCTGTGCTTCGCCGCCACTCAAGGTGGGAGCGCCACGGTCCAAGGTCAAATAACCCAGACCTACGCTGTCGAGAAATTCCAAACGGCTTTGGATTTCCGGCAGCAAATCGCGTGCAATGTCTGCCTCGCGTCCTCCCAACGTCAAACCAGCGGCCCAAGTACGCATGCGCTGCACACTCATGCGCGCCAATTCGGTGATGGACACACCCGCAAATTTGACCGCACGTGCCGTGGCATTCAAACGTGTTCCATGGCAAGCTTGACAAACTTGGTCAGCCAGGTCTTCGATGTCGGTTTCTGCAAAGCTTTTTTCTCGGCCTCGGTCTTGCGGGTCTTGCACCGAATCGTCCAATGCTGCACGTTGCTCGCGCGACAACGCGATACCGGTTCCCACACATTGGGTACACCAGCCGTGCTTGCTGTTGTATGAGAACAAACGGGGATCGAGTTCAGCGTAGGAGGTATCGCACACCGGGCAAGCTCGCCGGGTTGAAAACGCATGCAGCTGTCCAATGTACGAGGTATCTTCGCCCGTTTCCATCGCCTGCTGCAAACCATCCAAACCACTCAAGACATGCACCACGCCTTTGCCATGCTCCAAGGCCATCATCAGTGCTTGGCGCAATTCGTTTTCGTGCGCTGGCTCGACAACCATGCTGGCAACCGGTAACTCCACTGTGTGTTCCTTGAATCGGTCAATGCGTGGAAAACCTTGTGTCGGTAAAAACCGTCCATCTACCCGCAAATGCGTATAGCCGCGCGGACGGGCCCAGTCAGCCAATTCGGTATAGACACCTTTGCGGTTCATCACCAAGGGACTGAGCAAGCCGATGTGTTGACCGCGAAATTGTTTCATCAACAAGGCCAACAAACGCTCAGGGGTTTGCGGCTGCAAAGCTGCATCGTCATGCACGCAATGTTGGGTTCCCAATTTCACAAACAATAAGCGCAAGAAATGCCAAACCTCGGTGGTGGTGCCGACCGTGGATTTGCGTCCACCGCGAGACAAGCGCTGCTCGATCGCAACCGTGGGAGGAATGCCATAGACCGCATCCACCTCGGGGCGCCCTGCAGGTTGCACGATGCTGCGTGCATAGGCATTCAAACTTTCCAGGTAGCGCCGCTGTCCTTCGTTGAACAAAATATCAAACGCCAATGTGGATTTACCCGACCCGCTGACGCCTGTGACCACGTTGAATTGGCCACGAGGAATATCCACGCTCATGTTTTTGAGGTTGTGTTCTTTGGCGTTGACGATGCGAATGTGCTTATTCAACACCTGCCCCAGGTACTTGGCAGAAGGCTCGGCCACCGCCTCCACACGCTGAGGCGCAAGGGGTATGTCCTCTGCGTCAAACTCAAGCAACTGCCCCATGGTTTGCACATAGTCACGCAAAGCTTGTCCGGTGTGCGAACTGGGATGTTCTCGCAATTGTTCTGGCGTTCCCTCGGCCACCAACCAACCACCACCCTCGCCGCCTTCAGGCCCGAGGTCGATCAACCAGTCGCTGGCTCGAATCACGTCTAAGTTGTGTTCAATCACGATCAGCGAATGGCCAGCATCCAACAGACGGCGCAAAGCGCGCATGAGTTTGGCGATGTCGTCAAAATGCAAACCCGTGGTGGGTTCATCAAACAAAAACAGAACGCCTTTGCGCGCAGCAGGCTGACGACTCGACGAGCCTGACTTGGCAGCCTCGGCCAGAAAACCGGCAAGCTTTAAACGCTGTGCTTCACCGCCACTCAGCGTAGGCACTGGCTGACCCAGGCGCACATATTCCAAACCAACATCGACGATGGGTTGCAATGCGCGTATCACATCACGGTCTTGGGCAAACCATTGCACCGCCTCGCTCACGGTCAAATTCAAAACATCCGAGACATTCAAAAACACCGAGGGCTCGTGTACCGATTTTTTCCGCTCTATCTTGACTTCCAGTATTTCAGGCCGGTAGCGTTGCCCATCGCAATCCGGACAACGCAAATACACGTCGCTCAAAAACTGCATTTCCACATGCTCAAACCCAGAACCACCGCATGTGGGACATCGGCCATCGCCACCGTTGAAACTGAATTTGGAAGCCGTGTAACTGCGCTGTCTGGACATGGCAGTATTGGCAAACAACTCGCGTACTGCATCCCAAGCACCCACATAACTCACCGGATTAGAGCGCGCGGTTTTACCGATCGGCGACTGGTCGACAAACACCACATCGCTTAAATGGTCGGCCCCTAACAATCGGTCATGCGCTCCCGCTGATTCGGTGCTTTTGCCGAAGTGCCTCAACAACGCAGGAGCCAAAATGTCTTGCACCAAAGTGGATTTGCCCGAACCACTGACACCGGTCACCGTGACCCAACGCTGCAAGGGAAATTCCACGCTCAAGTTTTGCAAATTGTGTTCGCGCGCACCTTCGAGCACCAAACGCGGCGTGGCATCGTTCACCATGCGCTTTAATCCGACACCCACTTGTTTGCGCGCCCCTAAATACGCACCGGTGAGCGTGTCGGCTTGCTTCAATTGCTCGGGTGTGCCGTCGAACACCATTTGGCCGCCGCGCTCGCCCGGGCCAGGCCCCATGTCAACAACGCGATCTGCGGCCAGCATGACCGCAGGATCGTGCTCGACCACCACCAGGGTGTTACCCGCATCGCGCAAGCGCAACATGGCTTGGGTGATGCGGTGCATGTCACGCGGATGCAAACCGATGCTGGGTTCGTCCAACACAAACAAGGTATTGACCAATGATGTGCCCAAGGCAGTGGTGAGGTTAATGCGTTGCACCTCGCCGCCGCTGAGAGTGCGGCTTTGCCGATCAAGGCTGAGATAACCAATGCCGACATCGCACAAATATTTCAACCGCGTGCGTATCTCGTCTAACAACAGATGTACCGCTTGCTGCTCTGCCTGCGCATGGGCAGTCAGCGATGCATCAGACGCCATGTGGTCGAAAAATCCGCGCAGTCGGTGTATGGGCATGAGCATCATGTCATGCAGGCACAAGCCCGGCAATGCTTCAAGTTGGTCACGCGACCACTGCACCCCTTGCGGCATAAATCGCCGCGCCATTGGCAACGCGTTGTCGGCACCTTCGCGACTGCCAATGCGCCACAGCAAACTGTCGGTTTGCAGTCGGGCACCGTGGCAGTCTGTGCACAAGGTATACGAACGGTACTTTGACAACAAGACACGAATATGCATCTTGTAAGACTTGGTTTCCAGGTATTCAAAAAACCGCTTAACGCCGTACCACTGCTGGTTCCATTTGCCATTCCAATGGGGCGAGCCGTTGATCACCCAGTCTTGTTGTTCGGCTGTCAACTTGTACCAGGCGGTGTCGCGCGGTATGCCTGCCGTCTCGGCATGCCGCATCAAATCGTCCTGGCATTCTTGCCATGCAGGTGTTTGCATCGGCTTGATCGCACCCATGCGCAAGGTCAATTTGTCGTTCGGTATGACCAGGCCGTAATCAACACCAATGACTCGCCCAAAGCCTTTGCAAGTCGGGCAAGCGCCAGCAGGCGAGTTGAATGAAAACATTGAAGGCGTCGGATCGCCATAGCGCAAATCGCTGTCAGGGCAATGCAGCCCGGTCGAGAATCGAAATGCCTCACCTGTGCTGTCGCTGTCAGCAGCGGCGGACAAACGGTAGGCAGTCATGCGCCCATTGCCGCGCTGCAATGCCAATTCAATCGCTTCCATGGCGCGCACATGTTCCACCTGTTGCAAGCGAAACCGGTCAGCCGCCACATCCAACAATTGCCGTGTGTCTTCTGCCGGTGTTTTGATTTTCGATTGGGTCGTTTTGGCGGCCGATTTGCGCGCCGCAGCGGTAAGCGGTTTGGCCGAGGGTTTGGCGTCGGCCGTGACGGCCACTTCGCGCTGGGTATGAATGCGAGTGAAGCCACTCGCACTCAACCAGGTTTGCAGTTCATCTGCGCTGGTGTTGGCGGGCAGCTCCAAGGGAAACGTGATGACCCAGCGCGGATCGTCTTCGCTGTGCGCCAGCAGTTTTTTATAAATACTGTCAGCACTGTCATGCTCGACGGGTTGTGCGGTTTGCTTGTCAAACAATTGGCCTGCGCGCGCGAACAACAATTTCAAATGGTCGTTCAATTCGGTCATGGTGCCGACCGTGGAACGCGAGCTGCGCACCGGATTGGTCTGGTCGATCGCAATCGCGGGCGGGACATCTTCGACCTTGTCAACCGCCGGGCGGTCCATGCGGTCTAAAAATTGCCGCGCATAGGCGCTGAAGGTTTCCACATAACGGCGTTGACCTTCGGCATACAAAGTATCGAACACCAGGCTGGACTTGCCTGACCCACTCGGACCGGTGAACACGGTCAATTCGTTGGTGCGAATATCGATGTCTATGTTTTTGAGATTGTGCTGACGGGCACCCCGAATGCGTATAAAACCTTGACTCATTACGCCATTATTCACCGAGGTAAGCGGCGCGCACTTTCGGGTCATGCAACAGGGCTTTGGCATCCCCTTGCATGCTGATTTCTCCAGATTCCATCACATAGGCACGTTGCGCCATGTTGAGCGCGCGACTGGCGTTTTGCTCAACCAACAACAACGTGACCCCCAGGGATGCCACCTCGCCAATGACCTCGAAAATTTTGTCCACCATCAACGGCGACAAACCCATCGACGGTTCATCTAATAGCAACAATTTCGGCCGACTGAGCAACGCACGGCCCATGGCCAGCATTTGTTGTTCACCGCCCGACAACGTGCCCGCCAGTTGTGCACTGCGTTCTTGGAGCCGGGGAAACAACGCGAACACACGGTCCATGTCGGCCTGTATGGCAACTTTGTCGGTTCGCAAATAAGCGCCCATTTGCAGGTTTTCGAGAATGCTCATGCGTGTGAACACGCCGCGACCCTCGGGCACCATGACCAAGCCTTGCTTGACCAAATCCCAAGGTCCTTGTCCCCGAATATCCCGTCCCAAATAGTCGATGCGTCCGGCTGACGGCAACAGTGAACCCGTGATGGCTTTCATGGTGGTGGTTTTGCCGGCGCCGTTAGAG
>JBJTXF010000149.1:0-2851 GCA_046082145.1 Limnohabitans sp.
CGATTCAGCATGGTTGGACCAATTACTATGTTTACAAACACAATGGCAAGGAAACTAGATATAGCTTCACTGAATTGAAAAATTTGATCATTGAAAAATTAATTGCAAGCTAGGTTGGCCGCATGGAATATCCTTTTGAAAATTACCGCTCATCAAATCGAGACAAAGATATGTTCTTGAATTTGTTGCCGGGTGTCAGTGCTGCACTGCCCGAATTTTTTCGCGCACTTTCCGTGGCTCATGTCAGCATTGAGCAAAAAAACCTGTTCAACCAACCCCAAGGCGTTCGACAAAGCACGGGGTTGACCAGTTCTCTGAATTTGTTGATGGTGGCTATGGTCAACGATAAGGTGATCGGAGTCAATGCCGATTTGGCAAAGTTCATTGATGCAATGCGAATTTTGGTGCTCAAGTGGTATTCGTTTGGCAATGACCTAAAGGCATGCTTGTATTTTGGTTATTACTATTACACCCATAAAAGCGCTTCAGAGCATGAGGTAAGACAACAGCTAGATTCCATCCGTTTTTTGGTGGACGAATCTAGTCGTGAGTCGGTAGACCCTTCTGTTTTGCAATTGCTCAAGCCCCCTAATTCCAGGCGTTGGTACGCTGCAGAAAACCATATTGGCGACAAACTTAACCCGCTCATGGTTCGCGCTGGCGATTTCGCCAGGGTGGATTTGCCCCGCCCTGCCTACCAAATCAGTTTCAAAGCCAGTCAAATGTATGACTTGCGCGTACCTATCTCTCTGACAGATCATGAGCTGGAAAGACCTCAAGTCTACAACGGGAAAGCCATTGTGAGTTGTCCCTCGTGTGGCCAAAAGTGCCGTATTGATATATACAAACGGATGGAAATTACATGTCCAACATGCAAGCAGGTTTGGGCGCAATCGGCTTGATGGGTTTAGCTGACCAGTCATCCAAACCTGATCACATGGTGAGGGCTGCTTGATCAGGCGTAAACTCGTCGTTTTGCAGATGCCGCAACCCCATCATTGTCCAAAGCCGCTTGTACAGGTAAGGATGCCATCCTCAAAGCAAGCCGAACAACTTGTTTTTCGCACTCGTGGGCTATGGGTTTTCCCAGCATTGACAGTGCCCAATCAGGCAATATATGAAAGCTGGCGTGTATCACCATCTTCATGAATGGCATGTCCCAAGGGTCGACAGGGTAGTTTTCAATCACGCGCAAAATCTCTTGGGTTCTATGATCAAACCGCAACTCGTGTTGAAATTGCTTCAAAGCGTCATGGCTGGAAGTCGCGTCAGTGGGGAGGGCGTGAACCCCCAAGCGTTGTCCAATGTATGCCATCTCTTGTATGTAGGCATTTTCTTCTTTAACGTTGAGTGGGTGGTGCGCAAGCCATTGGTAACTGTTCAAGAAGCTGGTGACTTCGCCTAAATGCACCCATCGCAATAAACTGGGTTCGTTGGCGACATAAGGGCTGCCATCTGGCATGTGACCTTTGATTTGCGCGTGAATGCGGTTGACACGTTCAATCGCTGCCAAGGCGTCTGCTTTTGACCCATAAGTAGTCACTGCCACGAAATATGCAGTTCGGCCCAAACGGCCTTTGAGGTTGTTTCTGAAATTGGAATGGTCCCAAACTGCAGCCAACGCACGCGGGTGGAGCGCTTGCAGCATCAACGAAGACAGCCCACCCACCATCATGCTCACAAAATGTGCATGTAAACGCCAAGCGACTGCATCTGGTCCAAGCAGTCCCGGGTCTCCCTCTGGTTTGGCAAATGCGTCAAGCGAATGGGTCGAGCCTGTCAATTGCTTGATGCGAATACCGATAAACCGTCGCAGAAATAAAGGTAAATCTGGCACTGTCAAGCCATTTGAAAAAATCTGACCAGATGGCAGGATGAAAAACATCTGGTCACTTGCATGCTCTAGCGTTTCTCCAACATCTTTCGAACTTCTTTAAGTTCACTCAAAACCGTATGGAGTTCAATTTGAATGGCATCAAATTGCTTGTGGTCTTTGTCACTTTGCTCTTTGTCAGTAGTGATCGAATCCACAATGATGGCAATGAATAAATTGAAAATCACAAAAGTGGCGATCAGAATGAAAAAAATAAAAAATACCCAGGCATAAGGAAAAACTTCCATGACGGGTCTTGCAATCTCTTGGGACCAACCTTCGAGGGTCATGATTTGGAACAAGGTATAGGCGCTTTCTCCCAAACTGCCAAACCATTGTGGGAAATCGCGCTGAAACAAGTTGGTCGCAATGACTGATGCAACATAGAAAATGATCATGATCAATCCAAAGACTGAACCAAGGCCTGGAAGTGATGCAAGCAAACCGCTCACCACTTTTCGCATGCTGTCAATCTTGTTTATCAGTCGCAGCACCCGCAACACCCTCAAGGCCCGCAATACAGATAAAGTACCTGTGGCAGGAATCAAAGCGATGCCCACAACGACAAAATCGAAGACGCACCAAGGGTCAGAAAAATACTTGAGTCGGCGTGCGTATATCAGCAGAACGATTTCGACAATAAATACGCCAAGTATGGTGTGGTCGATAAAAAGAAATTGTTTGCCCCAAACAGCCATCACGTTGGGATTTGTTTCCAATCCCAAAATGCCTGCGTTCACGAGTATGAGAAAAACCAAAATATGCTGAACCCATGTATGTCCCATGAAGGCTTCTATGCGTTGCCTTCCATCGAAGCGCACCAAAATAGGCTGTGAAGTTTTCATAAGTACAACTGTTGAGAAAAAGACAGTCAGTACTCTATCTCACTCCTAGGATCGGTTTTCAGGCTGCCATGGTGGAGGCCAAATTGAATACCGAATTGGGGCCATTGGGCAGCCGGTGAATTTGTAATGGTTT
>JBJTXF010000150.1:0-3130 GCA_046082145.1 Limnohabitans sp.
AATGACTTCTACCACGAGATGGCTGACTCCGGCGTGGTGAATTTAGAGAACCTTCCAGAGTCCAAAGTGGCCATGGTGTACGGCCAAATGAATGAGCCACCTGGCAACCGTTTGCGTGTCGCCTTGACCGGTTTGACCATCGCCGAATCGTTCCGTGACGAAGGCAAAGACGTGTTGTTCTTCGTTGACAACATTTACCGTTACACCTTGGCCGGCACTGAAGTCTCGGCGTTGCTCGGTCGCATGCCTTCAGCGGTGGGTTACCAGCCTACCCTGGCTGAAGAAATGGGTCGTTTGCAAGAGCGCATCACTTCCACCAAAGTCGGTTCCATCACTTCGATTCAAGCGGTGTATGTACCTGCGGATGACTTGACCGATCCATCACCCGCCACCACCTTTGCTCACTTGGATTCCACGGTCGTGTTGTCGCGCGACATTGCGTCTTTGGGTATTTATCCTGCGGTGGACCCACTGGACTCCACCAGCCGCCAATTGGACCCGTTGGTGGTGGGAACCGACCATTACGAGACAGCGCGCGCCGTGCAAGGCACCTTGCAGCGTTACAAAGAATTGCGCGACATCATTGCCATTTTGGGCATGGATGAATTGGCTCCCGAAGACAAATTGGCTGTGGCTCGCGCCCGCAAGATCCAGCGATTCCTGAGCCAACCGTTCCACGTGGCTGAAGTGTTCACAGGTTCTCCTGGTAAATACGTCACATTGGCCGAAACCATTCGCGGCTTCAAAATGATTGTGGCCGGCGAATGTGACCACATGCCCGAGCAAGCGTTCTACATGGTCGGCACGATTGACGAAGCCATTGAAAAGGCCAAGAAAATTTAATACGGGCTGCATAAGCACCTGACAAGGAAGCCCCATGAAAACCATGCAAGTTGATGTGGTCAGTGCTGAAGAGCTGATTTATTCCGGGCTCGCCACTTTCGTGGCTTTGCCTGGAGAAGTGGGTGAACTCGGCATTTACCCGCGCCACACACCGCTGATCTCACGCATACGTGCCGGTTCTGTGCGCATCCACAAGCCCGATGGCGATGAAGAATTTGTGTTCGTCGCCGGTGGCATTTTGGAAGTGCAACCTGACTCGGTCACGGTTTTGTCTGACACCGCGGTGCGAGGCAAAGACCTGGACGAAGAACGCGCCAATGCTGCCAAGAAAGCCGCAGAAGAGCATTTGAAAAACGCCAAATCCAGCGTTGACATTGCGGCTGCTCAATCCGAACTTGCCATATTCGCGGCACAGTTGTCTGCCCTGCGCAAGTTCCGCAAACAAAAATAAACCCTTGACCAAGGCCAAGATCCGGGCAGCCACCTTGGGCGGATCCGCTGACGAGATCGAGGCTGCCTTCTACGAGGCTTTGCAAAAAGGCGATATTGACCGATTGATGGCATGTTGGTCTGATGACGAGGATGTGGTGTGTGTTCACCCGGGTGGGCCTCGTTTGGTGGGCTTGGACAACATTCGACAATCTTTCGAGAGCATGTTTAACAACGGAACCATCGCCGCTTTTCCAGAACATGTGCGAAAAGTCGAAACCTTGACCAGTGCCATGCACAATTTGGTCGAGCGCATCGAGTTGCCAGTCAATGAAGGGGTACAAATGGCGTATGTGTTGACCACAAACGTCTATGTACGCACCGCCCAAGGATGGCGCATGGTGGCTCACCATGCCAGTCCGGGCACGTCGCAAGAAATTCATTCCGTGGCTGATGTGTTACCACCGGTCTTGCATTGACCACTTGATAACCCAGTTATTGCATTCAGCTGCTTATGGATGAATTGGTCAAACAAGCCATGCGAAAGTGGCCGAATGTGCCCCACTGTTTTGGTTGGTTGGGACTGGATCAACGTGGCGACTGGTACATGCGTGATGATCAGACGCAAGCGCAAGGTGACTTTTCGAATGCCAAAGGCAGCAAACTGCAACACGACAAACTGATTGCCTTCATCCAGCGAAATTACCATTCAGATGAGTTCGGTCAATGGTATTTTCAAAATGGTCCGCAAAGGGTGTATGTGGAACTGTCGGCTGCGCCCTTTGTGTGGCGTATGCATGACGATTGGAGCGTATGGTCAGCCGCTGGCCAAGTGCAACAAGTACTGCATTGCGTGGTCGATGAAGCGGGGCGCGTGTATTTGTCGACCCACCAGGGTTTGGGTTTGGTGCATTCTCAGGATGTAAGCTTGGCAGCGGATGCTTTGTCAGCAGGCCAGTGGGCAGATAAAAAACTGCTCGCCAGCGAACTGGAGCGCATTTATGGTTTCGTGAAAAGCCCTCAGCAGCGGCTTCGGATCCTTAGTTAGCAGCTGGAGCAGGATCAGCGAATTTCGCACCAGCGGCATTGGCCATATAAACCACAGCGCGTCCAATTTCTGTGTCGCTGTGTTCGCCGCCACCTTGCGCAGGCATGACATTTTTGCCTTTGAGCGAAGAATTGAGCAGCGCCGCATAGCCCGTCTTGATACGAGCTGTCCAAGCCGTGCTGTCGCCGAATTTAGGCGCACCTGCAGCGCCACTGGCATGGCATGCGGCGCATTGAGCAGTGTAAACAGCCTCACCTGATTTCAAAGGTCGGTTGGCATCCATGACTTGAACCGCACCCACTTTCTGAATGCGCGCAGCAGTGGCTTCTTCAGCATTTGATGCGCCTATAACGGGTTTGTGGTCAGCGGTGATGTAGTAAACCAACCCAATGATGACAAACACGGGAAGGATGAAAGATAAAACCACCAACAGCAAAAATTGTCTGGGGGTCTTGATGGGGCCGGTGTGAGGTTCTTCGTGCTGATCGCTCATGGTGACTTTCTGGCTTTGTCAATCGATCAGAAATTATAGCCAGCGACCCTTTGTGATCCAGCTGACAGCATGGCAGTGAACGTTGAGACCAGTCAGCCACCTACAATGCCAACAAGCGGCTGTAGCTCAGTGGATAGAGTATTGGCCTCCGAAGCCAAGGGTCGTGGGTTCGATCCCCGCCAGCCGCGCCAAGAATCAACAAGTTACGGAGCGCCTAGCGTCCGAAACAAAAAGTGCCGACCACCTTTGGGTGGTCACATGGTGGTCAAGCAACAGCCGCTGAAGGTTGTCACCCCACAAGGGGATTATGCAACATG
>JBJTXF010000151.1:0-3736 GCA_046082145.1 Limnohabitans sp.
CCCGTTGCAGCAATTGCCAAAAATATCGGTAGGTGGCACGGTCTAGCAATTTGCCGCGTATGTTGATGGGTGCCCACGCTGCACGCTGAGCGGCAAACAGCACATCACAGGCCTGCTCCACGTCAGATTCTGAAGGCGACATGGCGGACAAAATAGGACGAATTTGTGCCGGGTGAATACTCCACATGCGGGTGAAACCCATTTCTCGAAAAGCGCGTCTGGCTGCGTTTTCAACCGCGTAGGTGTCATCGAATTCGGTGACAACGCTGTGAGAGGGCACTTTGCCATGCGCATGGCAGGCACTGGAAATTTCCAATTTGGCACGCAACACCAGTGGGTGGCTGAATTGTCCTTCGGCATCCATGCCGCTGGATGCGATCGCTCCCGCATGCGCAGACACAAAATCCATTAACCCAAAACTGATGGACTGCAACCGTGGATGGGCCGCGATTTCGAAGGCGCGGTGCACCGCCGCCGGGGATTCGATCAACGCATGCACTGCCAAATCAGTAGCACCGGCTTGATTGATCGCCAGCACAGCTTTGTCAATGTCTGCCAGTGATTCAACTTTGGGCAACATGACATGGCACAGGCGGTGTCCGACTTTGGCGACGATTTCATTGATATCGGTGTGAAAACTGTCATGGTCTACCGGATGCACCCGAACCGCCACTCTGGCTTTGGGGTCCGCATTTTGGACCAATTCACGCACCAAATGGGCATGTTCAACTTCGCCGCCCACCGGCGCACCGTCTTCACAGTCGAAGGTGACATCGAACACGCACACACCAAATTCCTGCTGCATGTCGGCTTGAATGGTCAGACTCTTACGCATGCGCGCTTCCACGCAGCAGTAATGGTCACACACAGGCAATACCACTGCGCCTGCATGCGCAACTTGCAAGACGTCGCGCGGGTGTTTGGAAAGCGGGTCAGATGAACTGTTCATGTCACACCGTCATGTTGATGTCACAGCAAATGCGCCACACCGGCTTGTTCATCGGTGAGTTCTTTGAGGGTTTTGTCGATACAAGTCTGGCTGAATGTATCGATGGGCAAACCTTCGACCACGCTGTATTGACCGTTAGCACAGGTGACAGGAAAACCGAACATCACGTCTTTGGGGATGCCGTACCAGCCTTGTGAAGGAATACCCATGGTGACCCATTTGCCGTTCGTGCCCAAGGCCCAATCGCGCATGTGGTCAATGGCGGCGTTGGCCGCAGAGGCCGCAGATGACAAGCCACGTGCTTCGATGATGGCAGCACCGCGTTTGCCAACCGTGGGCAAAAACACATTGGCATTCCATTCCTGATCGTTGATCATGTCTTTCACTGACTGGCCATTGACAGTGGCAAACCGGTAGTCTGCATACATGGTGGGTGAATGGTTGCCCCAGACGCACAGTTTTTCAATGTCTGCCACCGCCTTGCCGGTTTTCGCAGCCAGTTGTGATGCGGCGCGGTTATGGTCCAAACGCAGCATGGCGGTGAAATTGGCGGGGTTTAAATCTGGCGCAGACTTCATGGCGATATACGCATTGGTGTTGGCCGGGTTACCCACCACCAAGACTTTGACCTGACGCGAAGCCACTGCGTTCAATGCTTTGCCTTGCGCTGTAAAGATAGCGCCATTGATGGAGAGCAATTCAGCGCGTTCCATGCCAGGGCCACGGGGACGAGAACCCACCAACAAGGCGTAATCGGTGTCTTTGAAAGCGCTCATCGGGTCGGAATGCGCTTGCATGCCTGCCAACAATGGAAACGCACAGTCTTCCAATTCCATCATCACGCCTTTGAGCGCCTTTTGCGCTTTTTCATCGGGAATTTCAAGCAGTTGGAGGATGACAGGCTGGTCCTTGCCGAGCATTTCGCCTGAGGCGATACGGAACAACAAGGCATAGCCGATCTGACCAGCGGCACCGGTGACGGCTACGCGAACGGGTTGTTTACTCATGAAAAATCTCCGAAATAAAACCAATGAAAGCCCCCCGGGGACGACCGGGCTGGCTGGATCGACAAGACCTATGTCTTATAGAAGATATGATAGCGTCTAAACCTTGACCAGAGCCTGACTGAACGACTGTGAACACCACCTTTTTGCCTGAAAACACTGCTACACCAGCGGTCCAACCCGTGGTGGCATCGGCATCGTTTAGCCCACTCTATCAACAAATCAAATCCTTGGTCTTGCAAAGCCTGCAAGCTGGTGAATGGAAACCAGGCGACCCGATCCCCAGCGAATTTGAACTGGCAGCGCGTTACAAAGTCAGCCAAGGCACGGTTCGCAAGGCCATTGACGAGTTAGCCAAAGATCACTTGTTGGTTCGGCGTCAGGGCAAGGGCACCTTTGTTGCCACGCATGCCGAACAGCAAGTGCAGTTTCGATTCCTCAAACTCAAGCCCGATAACCCACGCAGCGAATCCCAAGGACCGGCCGAAAGGGAAATCATCGACTGCAAACGCTTGCGCGCACTGCCCGAAGTGGCGCAAGTACTGGGTTTGCGCAGTGGCGAAACGGTTTTCCAAGTCCGCCGTGTGCTGTCGTTCGACAAAGTCCCCACTATTTTTGAAGATATTTGGCTGCCGGGCACCGCTTTCAAAGGCTTGACTGCCGAGCGACTTCGTGCCGATACACGCCCCATGTACGCCATGTTCGAATCTGACTTTGGCATACGCATGGTGCGTGCCCAAGAACGACTGCGCGCGGTGTTACCGTCAACCGATGTCTGCGAATGGCTGAAGGTGGCCAACGATACCCCACTGCTCAAGGTTGAACGCATGGCGTTCACTTACCACGACATGCCCATGGAATGGCGCATCGGCGTTTACCGAACCGACACCCGCCATTACCTCAACGAATTGAATTGATAAGTATTCATAATGTATGCCTGCCCCCTCGCTAACTTGCGTGACCCTGATTTTTTGTGCATTGCAATAGAATGAATTTCACCTTTGAACCACTGGGGTTTACCACCCCATTCCCGGAAAGCCCAAGGCATGACTGAAACCGCAAAAACCCGGCCCGTATTTCGCAATATCAACGCCTTTGAAGATTTGCCCAACTACCGCTTGCCTGCAGCCGGTTGGGTATCTATCTTGCACCGGGTAAGCGGCGCGCTGATGTTTTTGTTGTTGCCATTCATCGTCTGGTTGTTTGACAAGTCAGTGTCATCGGAAATCTCGTTTGCCAAATTCAAATCGGCCATGAATTTGGGCATCGGCATCTACCCGGGTTGGTTCATTCGCTTGACTCTGCTGGCTTTGATCTGGGCATATTTGCACCATTTGATCGCCGGTCTGCGCCATTTGTACATGGATGCCACGCATTCTGTCAGCCGCGAATTCGGTCGCAGCAGCGCCGTGGCCACCCTGGCCATGAGTTTGGGCTTGACTGTCGTGCTCGGCGCCAAACTGTTCGGCATTTATTAACAGACCAGGAGCAACCATGAGTGAAGGAATCGGTTCCAAACGCCTGGTAACAGGCGCCCATTACGGACTGCGCGACTGGATGGCTCAGCGACTGACCGCCGCATTGATGGCGCTTTTCACAGCGCTGGTGTTGTTTCAATTGATTTTTTCCCGGGGCGAGATCGGTTACGACCTGTGGGCTGGCATCTTCAACCCCCAGTGGATGCGGGCTCTGACTTTTACCGTGTTGCTCGCTCTCACCTACCACGTGTGGGTGGGCATGCGCGACATCTGGATGGATTACATCAAGCCGGTCGGTGTGCGAC
>JBJTXF010000152.1:0-2839 GCA_046082145.1 Limnohabitans sp.
GGCATCGCGGCGAATCTGGCGGGGGGCACACACCATGCCTATGCCGACAAAGGCAGCGGTTTTTGTGTGTTCAATGATGTCGCGGTGGCAGCGCGTTTATTGCAGACCGAAGCCGCGCGTTCTGGCAAGCCAGCCTTGCAAGTGGCAGTGATTGACCTAGATGTTCACCAAGGCAACGGCACGGCCCGTATTTTTCGACAAGACCCGTCGGTGTTCACGCTGTCCATGCACGGGGCGAAAAATTTTCCGTTTCGCAAAGAGGAAAGCGATTTGGATATCGATTTGCCTGATGGGTGTTCAGACGGCTTGTATGTGTCGCAACTGCAAGATGCATTGGCTCAGCTAGAAGCGTGTTGCTCACCGGATTTGGTGTTTTATTTGGCGGGTGCCGATCCGCATGAGGGTGACCGATTGGGGCGGTTGAAATTGAGTTTTGAAGGCTTGATGGAACGAGACCGCATGGTGTTTGAATGGGCTTGGCGAAAACGTGTTCCTTTGGCCTTGACCATGGCGGGGGGGTATGGCAAAGAGATTGCAGACACGGTGCAGGTGCAAATAAATACTTTCTCGCAAGCCTTTAGCGCTTGGGAACGCTGGCAAAATCATCAGCCATGACCTCCCAACTATTGCGCGCTCAAGCGCTTGACCGTTCTTCTTTTCGCTGTTTTAGAGATATCTCTACGCGCTGGATGGACAACGATGCTTACGGCCATGTGAACAACGTGGTGTACTACCAGTGGTTTGACACTGCCGTCAACGCACATTTGATTGAGCAAGGGGCACTTGATATTCACCATGGACAGACCATTGGCCTGGTGGTGGAAACCCATTGCAATTTTTTTTCACCGCTGGCATTTCCGCAAACCGTGCAAGTCGGTTTGCGTGTGGCGCGTATCGGTTCTTCCAGCGTTCGCTATGAGTTGGGTGTGTTTGCACAAGGTCAAGCCTCGAGCGCGGCGCACGGCCATTTCATCCATGTGTATGTTGACAAGTTATCGCGGCGGCCGGTGTCGCAACTGCCAGAAGATTTAAAGCAAGTATTGGAACAACTCACATGAGCACAGCAGCCTCGGTAAAAGAAGCCATCAACACGCGCATGTCAGTCCGCGCATTCACATCGCAGCCTGTACCACGCGAGTTGATGACCCAGTTGCTGGCACAAGCCTCTCGGGCACCTTCTGGCACCAACACCCAGCCCTGGAAGGTGTATGTGTTGCAGGGTAAATCCCGCGATTCCCTGGTAGAGAAAGTGTGCGCGGCGCATGACGAAGTCAGGGCGTATCCTGAAAAGGCGGCGGACTACCGCGAGCCCTACGACTACTACCCTGAAAACTGGGTCAGTCCCTTCATTGACAGACGAAGAGAAAACGGTTGGAGTTTGTATGGCTTGCTGGGCATCACCAAAGCAGACAAAGACAAAATGCATAGCCAGCACCAGCGCAATTACCGCTTCTTTGATGCACCTGTGGGACTCATGTTCACACTGGACAAAGTCATGGGCAGAGGCTCTTTGGTCGACTACGGCATGTTTTTGCAAACCTTGATGCTGGCAGCGCGTGGCTTGGGTTTGCATACTTGCCCCCAAGCCGCATGGAACGGTTTTGGCAGCATCATCTTGCCGCATATTGGCGCAGGCGACAACGAAATGCTGGTCTGTGGCATGGCGCTCGGTTATGCCGATACGACAGAAATCGTCAATACTTTTCGCACCCCGCGCGAGCCAGTCGAGTCATTCACTCAATGGTTGGAATGAACAAGGTTATCGCATGATCATCACCAGTTTGCTTGACACAGACCTATATAAATTCACCATGATGCAAGCGGTGTTGCATCAATTTCCCGGTGCCCAGGTGGCTTACAAATTCAAATGCCGCACACCTGACGTGCAACTCGCGCCTTACGTGGATGAAATACGCAGTGAAATCAAGTCCTTGTGCAAACTGCAATTCACCGAAGAGGAACTGGCTTGGATGCGGGCCATGCGCTTCATCAAAAGCGACTTTGTCGATTTCTTGGGCATTTTCAGGCTGAACGAAAAATACATCACGGTCAACGCCAATGCCGATGGCACGATGGATATTCATATCAAAGGCCCTTGGTTGCACACCATCTTGTTTGAGATTCCTGTGCTGGCCATTGTCAATGAGGTGTACTTTCGCCATGCGCAGCCAGTGCCCGATTACGTGGAGGGTCGCAAGCGATTGCAAACCAAAATTGAACAATTGCAGGCGGTCGATTTGGGCGATTTGAAAATCGCTGACTACGGCACCCGGCGTCGATTCTCCAAATCCTGGCATGAAGAAGTCTTGCGCGTGCTGACTGCATGGTTGGGTGCAGGCCAGACCGGTCGTTTTGCCGGCACCAGCAATTGTTTGTTCGCCAAAAGTCTGGGCTTGACGCCGTTGGGCACCATGGCGCATGAATATTTACAGGCTTGTCAGGCCTTGGGCCCGCGGTTGCGTGACAGCCAAGTGTTCGGCTTTGAAAGCTGGGCGCGGGAATACCGTGGTGACTTGGGTATCGCCTTGAGCGATGTGTATGGCATCGAACCTTTTTTGCGTGACTTCGACATGTACTTTTGCAAATTGTTCGACGGCGCTCGGCATGACAGCGGCGACCCGTTTACCTGGGGCGAACGCATGATCGAGCATTACAAAAACAACCGGGTTGACCCTCTGACGAAAACTCTGATCTTCAGCGACGGTTTGACTGTGCCACGCACCATCGAGTTGTACCAACGCTTCCGTGGTCGCTGCCAACTGGCTTTTGGCATAGGCACCAACTTGACCAACGACCTGGGTTATGAGCCTTTGCAAATCGTCATCAAAATGGTGGAATG
>JBJTXF010000153.1:0-3144 GCA_046082145.1 Limnohabitans sp.
GAACGTAAGCACCCCACCATGAAAAGCATTGCGGCTTCTCTCACAGCCAAAGACATGGCTGACATCGCCGCTTACTACGAATCACATGGCAAAGCGACTGCACCCGCTGTGCCAGATAAAGCCGTTGAAGCCACCGGCAAGGCAGCTGAACTCGTGGCGAAAGGCGCTTGTACCTCCTGCCACGGCGCCAACTTAAACAAACCCATGGTTCCTGGCTATCCCAAAATTGCAGGTCAGTACAAAGACTATGTTTATGTTGCCCTCAAGTCGTACAAAATTGAAAATCAAGCCACTTGGGGCCGTAACAACGGTGTCATGGCAGGCATTGCCAAGCAATTCACTTTGGCAGAGTTGAAAGAAATCGCGGCTTATGTCAGCCAGCAACAAGGCGATTTGCAGACCGTGCCTCAATCCAAATTTCGCTGAAAGTTACCCTGCTTTCAACCACAGACCCACTCAGGTGGGTCTTTTTTTTAGGTGAAACAGCTGGGTAAACGGTCAGTCTTTGGTGGCCTGCCGTTGAACAGCATCTATGTAGGCCTGTCCATCGGGTGGGCGTCCACTTCGTTGACTTTCCCACAGCATGGTGCCCAAGCATTCCATCACTTCATGGTGAGCGGCGTGTAAATCAGGCCGCTTGGCAGCGAGCAATTCAACCGCTTGTCGTATGCCACGGGGTTGGTCGATGGAACATTGCTCGCTGATAGACAAATGCATGGACAAGTGCAAGAAAGGGTTGCCAGTGCTGTCATCAAACTGGGCGGACAATGCGGCTTCTTTGTTTTGCAGGATGGTGTGGTATTGGGGGTGTCTCTTGATCCATTCGGCGGCCAATGTCTCAAGCGGATCGAAAAGCGGCCCATGCAAATGTTTGGCATAGACTTGGCAAAAGAAGCGTCGAACGTCTTGCGGTGAGGGACTGAACATGCGCACTATTGTCAATCAGAGAGCACTATGAACCAAGCCTTTATTTGTGATGCCATCCGTACCCCTTTTGGTCGCTACGGCGGCGCTTTATCCAATGTGCGTGCTGATGATTTGGCCGCCATTCCTTTGCGGGCACTGATGGCTCGCAATCCGCAAGTCGACTGGATGGCGGTTTCAGACGTGCTCTACGGCTGTGTCAACCAAGCGGGTGAAGACAACCGCAATGTTGCGCATATGGCGAGTTTGCTGGCGGGTTTGCCCCATCAAATGCCAGGGGCAACCATCAACCGTTTATGCGGCTCAGGTATGGATGCATTGGGAACGGCAGCCCGTGCTATTCGCTCCGGTGAAGCAGGCATGGTCATTGCGGGTGGTGTGGAGAGCATGAGCCGTGCGCCGTTTGTCATGCCCAAGTCCGAAACGGCCTTTGCAAGAAACCCAGCCATTTTTGACACGACGATCGGCTGGCGCTTTATCAACCCCGTGATGAAAGCCATGTACGGCGTTGACGCCATGCCCGAAACCGCTGAAAACGTGGCTGTTGATTACAAAATTGAGCGTGAGGCGCAGGACCGAATGGCATTGGCCAGTCAGTTGAAAGCCGTGGCGGCGCAAAAGTCTGGTGTGTTGGCCGAGGAAATCACAGCTGTGACGATTCCGCAAAAAAAAGGCGATCCGATCCTGGTTGATAAAGACGAGCACCCGCGTGAAACCAGCCTGGAAAAGTTAGCGCAACTCAAAGGCGTGGTTCGCCCTGATGGATCTGTCACTGCAGGCAACGCCAGCGGCGTCAATGACGGGGCTTGTGCCATTTTGCTGGCTGATGAAGCCCATGCCAAATTGCATGGTTTGACACCCATGGCGCGGGTGGTGGGCATGGCGACTGCGGGTGTACCGCCCCGTGTCATGGGCATTGGACCTGCACCGGCTACCGAAAAGGTGTTGGCGTTGACGGGCTTGAATTTGGCGCAAATGGATGTGATTGAGTTGAATGAAGCGTTTGCCGCACAAGGCATCGCGGTGCTTCGCATGCTGGGTTTGCAAGACGATGATGTGCGCGTCAACCCGAACGGTGGCGCGATTGCCTTGGGTCATCCGCTGGGCGCCAGTGGCGCCAGACTGGTGATGACAGCGGCGCGGCAATTGCAACGGACCGGTGGGCGTTATGCGTTGTGCACCATGTGCATCGGTGTGGGACAGGGGATTGCCGTGGTGATTGAGCGGGTTTAAATTCTTTATTTATTTCTTTGAATAGCGATCTGGTAGGTGTCGCCATGGTCGCGCCTGCCAATAGCAATCACGATAACGACCAAGCATTGATCAACCATTTCGTAGACCAGTCGGTAGCCCACATCACGCAATTTGATTTTGTAGATATTTTGTAAATGCCCTCTTAATCTGGCGGAAGAGATATGAGGTGAGAGAAGGCGTTTGCTGAGTGCCTTGACGAATTGAGTATTGATTGAGCCGTCTAATTTGTGCCACTCTTTCAGAGCTAACGCATGAAATTCAAGTTCATAAGTCTTCAAGCTTCACCTTGACGGTATGTCCACCGGCGCGGGCTTTGACTGTTTGGGTCAGCGCTGCATCTTCCAATTGTTCCAGCAGGTCTTCGTAGTCAGATGCTGAAATTAAATAAGCGGCTGGCTTGTTATGGTTCAAGATGGCAACTGGAGAAGACTGGGCGACTTCAATCACCTCTGAGGGGCTGCGCCGCAAATCTGTCATGCTGACGGTTTTTTTGGCAAAAATGGTTTGGGTGATTGACATATTTAACGCCTAGAAAAGCACATTACTTAGTGTATTTTAAAAGGTGTCAACACAAACTCGAAAAATAGCACGCCTCGCTTGCGCAAATTCGAAACAGCCATTGCTATGGCCTTTTTGCATGTTTAGCAACTATCTCATTGTGCTCAATCGGGTGGCGTTACATGAATAAAGGTAAATCTGATTAAGTATCAGCATTTCTTTCAAATTAGTATCAATTTACAAATTTAATTTTTTAAATTAATTCATAGTAAGTATACTTTGACTGAGTTCAAAAAGTCTACTTTTCATGGCAAACCACAACTTATCCAGCGCAAAGCGTGCGAAAAACGACGAGTTTAATACCCAGTTCATAGATATTCAAAGAGAAATTGAAGCCTTATTGGACTACGACCCCAAAACCTTCAAAGGTAAAGTCGTTTACTGCAACTGTGACGATCCTTACGAGAG
>JBJTXF010000154.1:0-3235 GCA_046082145.1 Limnohabitans sp.
GTGCAGCTTCAAGGGCGAAGCTGGTCAGGCCTGCAGCAGCGATGCGCTGCAAACCTTCGGCGTCAAACGGGTTGAGCATGCCGATGAGTGCACTGCCCTGTTTCATATGCGTCAACTCAACCGATGAAGGTGCGCGCACTTTGAGCACCAATTCGGTGCCCAACGCGCCCGCTGCGTCCGTGATTTGTGCGCCTGCCGCTTCATATGCGTCGTCAGTCACGCTGGCGGCCACTCCAGCACCGGATTGCACCTTGAGGGTATGCCCTTGGGCGATGATTTTTTTGGCCGTTTCAGGGGTCACGGCAACACGGGTTTCACCCGCCGTGGATTCGGCAGGCACGCCAATCAGCATGGTTATCTCCTCTACGCAATGGGCGAGAATCATCGCAGATTCACAACATGCCCGAAAAACAGGGATTTTGCACCATGACCTACCGTTGGAAGCCGAGTGTGACAGTGGCAGGCATCATTGAAAAGGATGGCCGCTATTTATTAGTGGAAGAACACACCCCGAAAGGCTTGATGTTCAATAACCCAGCCGGACATTTAGACCCTGGCGAGTCGCCACTGGAGGCCTGTGTGCGGGAGGTGTTAGAAGAAACCGCTTATCGCTTCACCCCTACGGCACTGGTGGGCATTTACCTCTCCCGGTTTGGCAAACCCCCCACGGTCCAAGACCCGGAGGAAGACATTACCTATTTGCGATTTGCATTCACCGGTGTGCTGGGTGACCATGACCCCCAACAACCGCTGGACGATGGCATTGTGCGCACTCTGTGGATGTCGTTAGAGGAAATGGAGGCCAGCCAAGAAAAGCACCGCAGCCGCTTGTTGCTGCGCTGTGCACAAGACCATGCGCGGGGCGTGCGCTACCCACTGGATGTGGTTTACACCGACCCGAGTGTGTACATGCCAGGCGGCCCGGCCTGAATCATCGGGCAAGCAATTCGGCCGACGGGTCTTCGGCTTGCATCACGTATTGCGCCCACGGCGCCAAGCGCTGTGTGTCACAACGCAAAATTTCTTGTTTGACCCGCAAAATTTGGGTGGGGTGCATAGAAAAATACCGCAACCCCAAGCCCAGCAGCAAACGCGTCAGCGCCGGATCTCCGGCCATTTCACCGCACAACGCCACTTCTTTGCCCGCCGCTGCGCCTTGCGCAATGGTGTCGGCGAGCAAACGCAATATCGCAGGGTGTAACGGGTCGTACAAATGCGCTACTTGTTCGTCAGCACGGTCAATCGCCAAGGTGTATTGAATCAAGTCGTTCGTACCGACTGACAAAAAATCGAAATGCTTCAAAAACAAGGGCAAACTGAGAGCGGCAGCAGGCACTTCGATCATGGCACCCACCCGCAGCGGACCATAGGGAATGGCTTTTTTATCCAATTGCGCACGGGCTTGTGCCAACCAATGAAACAATTGCTGGATTTCTTTGGCATGGCCCAACATGGGTATCAATAAATTGACTTCTCCATGCACCGCCGCCCGCAATATGGCGCGCAATTGGCTGAGAAACATGCCCGGGTCAGACAGGCTCCAGCGAATGGCGCGCAAGCCCAGCGCAGGGTTTAAGTGCGCCTGTTCTTTGATGGTGCGGTCTAACGGCTTGTCCGCGCCCACATCCACGCTGCGGATGGTGACCGGCAGACCTTGCATGCCTTCGACCGCGCGTTTGTAGGCTTGGTATTGCTCTTCCTCATCCGGCAATTTCCCATCTCGGCCCATGAACAAAAACTCACTGCGAAACAAGCCCACACCCACTGCGCCCATGTCGACCGCGAGTTGGGTATCTTCTGGCAATTCGATGTTGGCCAACAAATGGACTGGCTGACCGTCGAGCGTGACAGCGGGAGTGTGCCGCAAACGCGCCAAGCGCTCCCTTTCCAATTCCGCTTGTCGCTGCTTGAACGCATATTCAGCCAGAATGATCGGGGAGGGGTCAACGATGATCACTCCCGCATCGCCATCGATGATCACCCAATCGTCCTGCCTCACCAAATGGCTGGCACTGCGCGCCCCGACGACAGCGGGAATATCTAGACTGCGCGCAACAATGGCTGTATGCGAAGTCTTACCGCCGACATCGGTGACAAAGCCGGTGAACACGCTTTGCTTGAACTGCAACATGTCTGCCGGGGACAAATCATGGGCGACCAGCACCAAGGGAACATCATGACTGTCGTCTAACAATGGGTTTTGTCGCCATGCGCTGCTAGGTTTGCGTCCAATGGGTTGCGGCAAGCTGGTGGGCAAGCCCTTCATGTGGCGCAACAGGCGCTCGACGACCTGTTCGAGATCCCCCTTGCGCTCGCGCAAATACGCGTCTTCCATGTCGTCAAATTGCCGCGCCACCACTTCCAACTGAGAGGTCAACGCCCATTCAGCGTTGTAGAGCCGGTTGGTCACCCAGTGCTTGACGCCTTCAGCCAGCATTTCGTCCTGCAACAGCATCAAATGGACTTCGAGCAATGCAGGAAGTTCAGGCGGAGCATCCTTGGGCACCGATTGGTGCAAGCGCCGTACCTCGGCCATGACGGCTCCGCGGGCTTGTGCGATGCGCGCCAATTCATCTTGCACTTGTGCCGGCTGGATGAAATAGTGGGCGACATCAACACGGCTGCTGGCCACCAATACGGCCTTGCCGATCGCTATACCGCGGGCAACGGCCAATCCGTGGATGGAGAACGTCATGGTTGGCCTTATTCGCTTTCGCCAAATTTGTCGTTGATCAAGCCGATCAAGGCCTCCAAGGCTTCTTTTTCTTGGTCACCGATGGTTTCGATTTCAATGTTGGTACCCACGCCGGCGGCGAGCATCATCACACCCATGATGCTTTTGGCGTTCACGCGCCGCTCTCCTCTGGAAATCCACACCTGACACGGAAAACCACCCGCCATTTTGGTCAGCTTGGCAGATGCACGGGCATGCAAGCCCAATTTATTGATCACTCTGATGCTTTGTTTCATAACGACCTGTGGTTATTTGGATCAAGAACTGCGGGTGAGTTGAATCACGCCTTGGGTACCCCCGTCGAGCGCCCGCCGCGTCAAATCGTCCAAATTTTCATGCCGGTAACACACGGTGCGCAGCAACATCGGCAAGTTGACACCAGCCACCAGCTTGGTGTGGGTTTGTGTGGTGGGTGCAGTACGACCACCTGATGGTACCGCGGCTCCAGGAGGCTCAGGACCGCGACATGGTGCTGCGCTACGTGGGATCCTACGATGCCGA
>JBJTXF010000155.1:0-3993 GCA_046082145.1 Limnohabitans sp.
TTTGATGTCGGGCGTTGGATAGCGATTCATAGGGGCTCCTGTTGAAACCGATTATGCCCAGCCCATCGACTAAACCCCAAAACTCGCCCATTAGAATGAAAAGAATGACTCGCTGGAGAATCGATTGAACAAGCTTTATCCCAGTGCTGCAGCAGCACTCCAAGATGTGGTCAAAGAACACCAAATGCTGGCGGTAGGTGGTTTTGGTTTATGCGGAATTCCAGAAGCGCTGATAGATGCTTTGCGCGACAGTGGAGCCAAACACCTGACCGTGATTTCCAACAACGCTGGTGTCGATGATTTTGGTTTAGGCAAATTGCTGGCCACCCGTCAAATCAAAAAAATGATTTCCTCGTATGTGGGCGAGAACAAAGAATTTGAACGCCAATATTTGGCAGGTGAGCTCGAATTAGATTTCACACCGCAAGGCACCTTGGCAGAAAAACTGCGAGCCGGGGGCGCTGGCATACCAGCTTTTTTCACCAAAACCGGTGTCGGTACGATGGTTGCTGAAGGCAAAGAATTGCGTGAATTTGATGGTGAAACCTATGTCATGGAACGCGCATTGGTACCTGACGTATCGTTGGTCAAAGCCCATGTGGCAGACAAAGCGGGCAATTTGCAATTTCGTTTAACGGCACGCAATTTCAACCCCGCTGCAGCCATGGCTGGCAAGCTGTGTATCGTCGAAGTCGAGCATGTGGTGGAAGTGGGTGAACTGCATCCAGACAGCATCCATTTGCCGGGTATTTACGTGCACCGCATTGTGCACAACCCGCATCCTGAAAAACGCATTGAAAAACGCACCATCACAGAGAAAGCAGGAGTCTGATCATGCCTTGGACCCAAGACCAAATGGCAGCCCGTGCTGCCCATGAATTACAAGACGGTTTCTATGTCAATTTGGGGATAGGTATTCCCACTTTGGTCGCCAACCATGTGCCCTCCAACATCGAAGTTTGGTTGCAATCCGAAAACGGTATGCTGGGTATCGGCCCGTTTCCCACCGAAGATCATGTTGATGCAGACCTGATCAACGCAGGCAAGCAAACCGTCACCACATTGGCCGGAACATCTATCTTTGGCAGTCATGACAGCTTCGCCATGATTCGAGGCGGCAAGATCAACTTGTCCATTTTGGGCGCGATGCAAGTCAGCGCATCTGGTGATCTGGCCAATTGGATGATTCCCGGCAAGATGGTTAAGGGCATGGGCGGGGCCATGGATCTGGTAGCAGGCGTCAAACGCGTCATCGTGTTGATGGAGCATGTGGCCCGCAAAAAAGACGGCGGTGAAGATTTGAAAATATTGCCCGCTTGCACCTTGCCTTTGACAGGCGTCGGTGTGGTTGACCGCATCATCACCGATTTGGGTATCATGGATGTTACACCCCAAGGTTTGAAATTGTTAGAACTTGCTGATGGTGTCAGCTTTGATGTGATACAGAGCAAAACGGGCGTGCCCTTGATCAAATGACAAATCCCGAAACCCTAGCGCAAGATGTCCCCGATACAAAGGTATTTCATTTCCAAATACTCGGTCATGCCGTGGCGGGAACCTTCGCGCCCCAAACCTGATTGCTTCATGCCTCCAAAGGGCACGTGTTCGGTGGCCAAAATGCCTACATTGACACCCACCATGCCGTATTCAAGTGCTTCGCCGACGCGGTAAATCCGACCTATATCGCGGGTGTAAAAGTAACTGGCCAAACCAAATTCTGTTTGGTTAGCCGCTGCAATCGCTTGAGCCTCGGTCTCGAATTTAAAAATGGGCGCAAACGGCCCAAAGGTTTCCTCACGCGCACACAGCATGTCAGCAGCGGCGTCTGCCACCAGCGTGGGTTCAAAAAATTGCCCGTGCAAGGCCTTGCCGCCGGTCAGCACCCGCCCGCCTTTGGCCAAGGCATCGGCCACATGCGATTGCACTTTTTGCAATGCGGCGGGCTCTATCAACGGGCCTTGTGTCACACCTTCATCGAAACCATTCCCGGTTTTGAGCGTTTTGACCTTAGCGGTGAATTTGGCAACAAATTCGTCGTACACACCTGCTTGCACATAAAAGCGGTTTGAGCAAACGCAGGTTTGGCCCGCATTGCGGTACTTGCTGAGCATGGCACCTTCAACCGAAGAGTCGATATCGGCATCGTCGAATACGATGAAAGGCGCATTGCCCCCTAATTCAAGTGCCAGCTTTTTCACGGTGGGCGCAGATTGCGCCATCAAAATCCGCCCTACCTCGGTGGAGCCGGTGAAACTGATATGCCGTACCGTGTCACTGGCGCAAAACACTTTGCCAATGGCGATGCTGTTGGCGCTGTCGGCACTCAGCATGTTGATCACGCCTGCAGGTATGCCTGCGCGAACCGCCAGCTCGGCGGCAGCCAAGGCGGTCAACGGGGTGAGTTCAGCCGGTTTGATCACCACCGGACAACCAGCGGCCAAGGCTGGCGCGACTTTGCGTGTGATCATGGCCAAGGGGAAATTCCACGGTGTGATGGCTGCGCAAACCCCAATGGGCTGGTTGATCACCATCAGACGCCGGTTGTTGTCAAACGGCGGCAGCGTTTCGCCGTTGACCCGTTTGGCTTCTTCTGCATACCACTCGACAAAACTTGCGCCGTAAGCGATTTCACCCTTGGCTTCGGCGTAGGGTTTGCCTTGTTCGGCGGTCAAGATGCGGGCCAAATCGTCCGCGTTGGCCATGAGCAAATCAAACCAGCGACGCAACAACTGACTGCGTTCTTTCGCGGTTTTTTGACGCCAAGCGGGCCAAGCCGCATCGGCGGCAGCCACGGCTTGTTCTGCTTCTTTGGCGCTCAAATTGGCGACTTGCGCCAGCAAATTGCCTGTGCTGGGGTCGTGGACATCAAAACGCGTTGAGCCAGAGACCCATTGCCCATTGACCAATGCATTTGTTTTGAGAAGGCTGGGATCATTTAGCAAAGAAAGCGGGTTAGCGGTGTTGGCAGTCATATTTTGCATGTGGCACTTTCGCGAAAAAAAATCGAGTATCAGAAATTATGCGCCCTGATTGCAATGACACCATTTTTGCCATTCCAAATCTCACGCAACGAGATCTCAGGATTTTGAGTAAGAGGGTGCAAACTTATAATCAAACGCTTTTGTTCAGCCTATGGCTCAATCGCTCCTAGGGACGTTGTAAGCCGACTCTTCTATGTATTACTTCATTTCATCACCATGAGCTCAGCCTCTTTTCCAATAGCCAAGTTGTCCGTGGCCGAAATTCGCCAGACATTTTTGGATTTTTTCGCTGCAAGAGGCCACTCGGTCGTTGCATCCAGTCCACTTGTGCCAGGTAACGATCCGACTTTGATGTTCACCAATTCGGGCATGGTGCAATTCAAAGATGTGTTTTTGGGCGAGGATAAACGCTCTTATGTGCGAGCGGCTTCTGTGCAAGCCTGTTTGCGCGCCGGTGGCAAACACAACGATTTGGAGAACGTGGGCTACACAGCTCGCCACCACACCTTTTTTGAAATGCTGGGCAACTGGTCGTTTGGTGACTACTTCAAGCGTGAAAGTTTGAAATGGGGCTGGGAATTGCTTACCCAGGTCTATCAATTGCCACCCGAGCGATTGATGGTCACGGTTTATATCGACGACGATGAAGCCTACGACATCTGGCACAAAGAGATCGGTTTGCCTGCAGATCGAATTGTTCGTATTGGTGACAACAAGGGCAAGAAATACGCATCTGACAATTTTTGGATGATGGCCGACACCGGCCCTTGCGGTCCTTGCTCAGAAATTTTTTACGACCACGGAGCACATATTCCCGGCGGGCCTCCCGGAAGTCCGGAGGAAGATGGTGACCGGTTCATCGAAATTTGGAACCATGTGTTCATGCAGTTTGACATGCAGCCCGACGGTAGCCTCATTCCACTACCTGCACCCTGTGTCGATACTGGTATGGGGCTGGAACGCATTGCAGCCATATTGCAGCACGTGCACAGCAACTACGAAATCGATCTGT
>JBJTXF010000156.1:0-2691 GCA_046082145.1 Limnohabitans sp.
TTGAGTGGCCCCAGCACATCAAAGCGGTTTTCGATGTGTTCTTGCTGCGCTTTGAGCTCTTGCACCCCCATACAATCGGCCGAGGCGGTCTGCACCCAGGCCTCAAGCCCTTTGTTCGCGGCAGAGCGTATGCCATTCAAGTTCAACGAGACCAGTCGAAACACAAGATGTCCTCCGAGAGCAGCAAGCTGAATCCAAATTCCTCGGTCGCGCAGGCGGAAGACGCCTTGGCCCGAGACTTCGTGGCCTTCGCGGTGCAGGCGGGTGTGCTGAGGTTTGGGGAATTCAAAACCAACGCCGGGCGCATGAGCCCGTACTTTTTCAACGCGGGTTTGTTTGACGACGGCGCCAAGCTCAGTCGCTTGGCCGGGTTTTATGCGCAAGCCCTGGTGCAATCGGATGTGCAGTTCGACATGATTTTTGGCCCGGCCTACAAAGGCATTCCGCTGGGCGCAGCGGTGGCCATCGAACTGTCACGCCTGGGGCGAAATGTGCCTTTTGCTTTCAACCGCAAAGAAGCCAAAGACCATGGCGAAGGCGGCAGCTTGGTGGGCGCGCCTTTGCAAGGCAGGGTGTTGATCGTCGATGACGTGATGAGCGCGGGCACGGCGGTGCGTGAATCCATCGCTTTGATACAGCAAGCCGGCGCGCAGGCGCACGGCGTGGCCGTGGCATTGGACCGCCAGGAAATGGCGACCGAAGTCGCTGCGGATGGCTCGGTGAAAGACCTGCCTTACAGCGCCGTGCAATATGTGCGCGAAACCTTGGGCCTCCAAGTTTGTGCGGTGGCGCAATTGAGCGATTTGCTTGCTTACCTGGGCACACAAAGCGACAACGCCATGGCGCAGCATTTGCCAGCGGTACAGGCCTACCGGGACCGCTACGGTGTGTCGTAAAGCAAGGGACAACCCAGCTGTTGTCAGGGGCTTTGTGCCGCTAAACTGACCAATCACCGTCTGTTGTTGGAGTCCCCATGAACGCCCCCTTGCCCGAACATATTCGCCAAGCCCTTGAGAAGGTTCAGCTGGACGACAAATACACCATCGAGCAAGGCCGTGCTTTCATGAGCGGTGTGCAAGCGCTGGTGCGTTTGCCCATGCTGCAAAGACAGCGCGATCAATTGGCGGGGAAAAACACCGCGGGCTTTATCAGCGGTTATCGCGGTTCGCCGCTCGGCAATTACGACCAGGCTTTATGGAGCGCGCGCAAACATTTGCAGGCGCAACACATCGTGTTTCAGCCGGGGGTGAATGAAGAACTCGCCGCCACGGCGTTGTGGGGCACGCAGCAACTCGGCTTCGCGCCACCGGGCAACAACAAATACGACGGCGTGTTTGGCATTTGGTACGGCAAAGGCCCCGGTGTCGATCGCACCTCAGATGTGTTCAAGCACGGCAACATGGCGGGTACCACGGCATGGGGCGGTGTCTTGGCGATTGCCGGCGACGACCATGTGTCCAAGAGCAGCACCGCCGCACACCAAAGCGACCATATTTTCAAAGCCTGTGGCCTGCCCGTGTTCTTTCCAGCGTCGGTGCAAGAGGTGCTGGATTTCGGTTTGCATGGTTTTGCATTGAGCCGTTTTGCAGGTATTTGGTCGGGCATGAAAACCATCCAGGAAATTGTCGAATCCAGCGCCACGGTGGACATCGACCCGCAAGGTTTGCAAATTGCCATTCCTGATTTTGAAATGCCGCCCGGTGGTGTGCATATCCGCTGGCCGGACGATCCGCTGTCGCAAGAGGCGCGGTTGTTTAACCACAAATGGTATGCGGCACTCGCTTACATTCGCGCCAACCGTTTGAACCACACGGTGATTCGCGGCCCGCATGACCGTTTCGGCTTGATGGCCAGCGGCAAGGCGTATAACGACACCCGTCAGGCCTTGCTCGATTTGGGTCTGGATGATGAAGCTTGCCATCGCCTCGGAATACGCGTGCACAAAGTGGGTGTGGTCTGGCCGTTGGAGTCGCAAAGCACCCGCGAATTCGCCGAGGGTTTGCAAGAAATCGTTGTGGTGGAAGAAAAACGCCAACTCATCGAATACCAACTCAAAGAAGAACTCTACAACTGGCCCGATGGCAAACGTCCTCGTGTGTTGGGCAAATTCGATCAGGTCGACGGCGACAGCGGGGGCGAATGGGCCTCACCGAACCCGACCCAGCACACCTTGATTCGCGCCAATGCCGATTTGAATCCGGCGCTGATCGCGCAAGCCATTGCCCGTCGTTTGAAAAAAATGGGGTTGGACGCCGACACCACCGCACGCATCGACGCGCAACTCGCGGTGCTCGAAGCCAAACACAACGCCATGCAAGTGCTGGAAGTCAAAGCCGATCGCCAACCTTGGTTTTGCTCCGGTTGTCCGCACAACACCTCGACCAAAGTGCCCGAAGGCTCGCGCGCCATGGCGGGCATCGGTTGCCATTTCATGTCGCTGTGGATGGACCGCAGTACCACGGGCTTCACCCAAATGGGCGGCGAAGGCGTGCCTTGGGTCGGCCAGCAACCGTTCAGCAACGATTCACATATTTTTGCCAACATCGGCGACGGCACCTACTTTCACAGCGGCATTCTGGCGGTGCGCCAAAGCGTTGCGGCAGGCGTGAACATCACTTACAAAATTTTGTACAACGACGCCGTGGCCATGACCGGCGGCCAACCGATTGGCGAACGCGCTGAAGGCCACAG
>JBJTXF010000157.1:0-3636 GCA_046082145.1 Limnohabitans sp.
CACCTCTGGCAGCGTTGGCTTGCTCTGCAAATTCTGATTCAAGCTAAAATTCACAAAAGCCACGCGTTGCGTGGTTTTTTTATTTCTGAGTTGTCGTCGGCCATGGAAACCTAGCCCTACCGATGGACTTAGCATGCATGACGACTTCAGGTATTCTTCCCACATCTTTACCGCAACAAGGGGCAGACATGTCGGTACACACGCTTCCCACCTCATCGGCCATCGATCCCATTTGGCAAGCCAAGGTCCATTTGGCGGCCGCTTTGCGTTTGGCGGTGCTAGACGGTTTGGAAGAAGGCATTGACAACCATTTCACCATGGTGGTGCCTGGGCGAACCGACCAATACTTGCTGTTACCTTATGGCCTGCATTGGTCAGAAGCACGCGCCAGCGACATGCTTGTGTTCAACGATGCCGGAGAAACACTTGAGGGCCAAGGCGTGGTCGAACTCTCGGCGCAATGCATACACGCGCCTTTGCACCGCCTCACCGGCGCCAAGGTGGTGTTGCACACCCACCAGCCTTGGGCCACTGCACTCAATATGCTCAAGAACAACCGCTTATTGGCGGCCAGCCAAACAGCGGCGTTTTTTCACAACCGCATTGCCTACGACGACCATTACCAAGGCTTGGCCAAAACCATGGACGAAGGCGAACGCTTGGCCGCTTTGCTGCAAGACAAGCAAGTCATGTTCTTGAAAAACCATGGCGTGATCACCGTCGGCAACACCGTGGCTCAGGCTTACCGCCGTTTGTACAAATTGGAAAAAGCCTGCCAAACCCAAGTGCTGGCCATGAGCACTGGCGCGCCGCTGGAGGTGATGAGCGAAGAAGTGGTGGCCGAGGTGCTGCAGCGCTCACCGAACGACCGCCACCCAATTGGTGAGCGCGAACGCTTGTATTTCGAGGCCATGATGCGGGTGCTGGACCGGGTCAATCCGGGGTATGCGGACTGAACAGCCTCACAGCTTGGCCACCACATCTGCATTCGCCTGAGCCAAGACTTTAAAAGCGTCTGACACGCGCGTATCGGCGGCAACGCTTTGCCAAAACTGTTGCGCCAGTTGCTTCGCTTGCGGCCACACCGCCAAGGTATGGGAAGTCGGTTGTAATTTGCGCGAAGCAAAATCACGCTCAACCAATTCGCCTTTGACAGGCGCATACAACATCGGCAACATGTCGTAGGTAGGCGATAAGCGCCAATCGTCGTCCTGCAGCAAAAATGAAATATTGCCGTAATGCCTGTCGGTATTGGCAATCAACAAGCCGTAGGCTTCCAGCAATTGCAGTTGTTGAGCGTCTTGCGAGGTCATCAATTGGCGCGCCGCCATACGCTGTGCCGTTGCTGACCAGTTATCCATTTCACCCACATACTGGGCGTCGTACACCAGCAGCGACACCATGCCGATGCGGCCTTTGTCTGTTCTGTCAAATCGCTTTGACTGCAAAAACACACGCCCGCCTGCGATCACGATCTGCGACTGGGCGGCCGGCAATCCCGCTGCCGCCAAGGTCTGCAAGGCCAGGTGCTCGCACACCAGCAAGTCACGGCTGCGTTCATCCCCGGGCGCATCGCCCGACGGGGAAAACTTGACCAGCATGGCCTGTCCGTTTACCAAGGCGGAAAACTTCGGCTGTTCGCCACCCGCCGATGAACCCGGTTGCGCGCCTTGCATGGCGAGCATGGCCAATTGGGGATAGTCCACCTCGGGTTGTTGCACCACGGCGGTTTGTCTGACCCCGCTGAGATAGCTGGCCAAGGCTTGCTCGCCCACGATCAAATTGCCCGGCAAATCGTCCCCGGCCAGCACCATGGCTTTGAGCGCGTGATCGTCGTTCCAATGGCGCAAATCGGCGGGCAAAGACAGCTCGGGGTGGTTTTGCACAAAAGTCTGTCCCATGAAGCCTTGCGGTCGCATATCGTCCAAAAACCAAGGCAAACCATCGTGTATTTGGGTCAGGCCATCAGCTTCGTTCACCCAGAAACGCCCGCCCGGCAGCGCCACCATGCGGGCAAACGGACTGACACGCCCTTGCGTATCAATACGAACAATGCCAATTTGCGAGCCAACGCCTTCAATATGGCGCGGCAACAGGTATTGCTGCGACCGCGCAGCGCCAACTTTGAGCAAGCGGCCTTGCTTGACCAACGCAGACAAGGCGCGGGACACCGTTGGCTGACTCAAGCCCAAACGGGTTTGCAACTCTGTGCTGGTGCCAACACCACCTACTTGGTGCAGCACGTGGAGTACACGCTCAGCGGACGCGGAAAGACTGTCCATTGAATAGATTTCTGAATAGATAAAATTTACATTTTACTAATATCTTCTATGGCTTACGAATTTTTTTGAATAGTTAATTGGATACTTTCAAGCCCGGGCGTTCACCTGTTTGAGGGGTCACCTGCCCGACCACTGCCGCCTGTGCAAAACCCTGTCGCGTAAACACGGCCATCACCTGGTCTAACGCGCCGGGGGCGCAACTGACCAACAAACCGCCGCTGGTTTGCGGGTCACTCAACAAAGCTTGGTCGATCGCATCAAAACCTGTGGATGGCAATTGCACATCCGCGCTGTAACCGCTCCAGTTACGCGCTGACGCGCCGGTGATGTGGCCTTGCTGCGCCAATTCGCGCACGCCATCCAGCAACGGCACTTGCGACCAAGCGATATGCACCTCCACACCCGCGCCACGCGCAAATTCCAGCGCATGACCGGCCAGGCCAAAGCCAGTGACATCGGTCATGGCATGCACGCCGTCTATCGCTGCCAGCTCCGGGCCGGGCGTGTTCAAGCGCGTCGTTGTGGCGATCATTTGCGCATAACCTTGCGTCGACAGCTGTTCTTTTTTCAAAGCGGCAGACAACACACCCACGCCCAGCGGTTTGCCCAGCACCAACACGTCACCTGCCTGCGCAGACGCATTGCGCTTGATGCGGTTCGGGTGCGCCAAGCCCAACACCACCAAACCGTAAATCGGTTCCACCGAATCAATGCTGTGACCGCCTGCGATCGGGATGCCTGCTGCCTGACACACGCTTTGCCCGCCGGCCAATATCTGTCCAATGGTGTCTGTGCTCAGCACACTGATGGGCATGCCGACCAAGGCCAGCGAAAATATAGGCGTGCCGCCCATGGCGTACACATCGCTGATCGCGTTGGTGGCGGCAATCCGACCAAAGTCGAAAGGATCGTCGACGATGGGCATGAAGAAATCGGTGGTGGCAATCAGCGCTTGCTGGTCGTTCAGCAAATACACCGCCGCATCGTCCGAGGTATCGATGCCCACCAGCATCGCGGGCGGCAAAGCAAAGCCTTGCATATTGGAGAGGATGTCGCGCAACACACCGGGCGCGATCTTGCAACCGCAACCACCCCCATGGGCCAACGCGGTCAATCGAACAGGAGAGGTAGATTCATTGACATGCATCGGACAAATCTACCATGCAGCACCGTCTTTTATGATGGGCTGTCAGCGATGCAGGAATCGCACCCCAGCTTTCACAGGGAGTCACGAGATTGGAAGTTTCATTTGTTGAAGAAATCACATCGTTGCGGCTGGGCGATGGCGAACGTTTTCATGGCGAAGGTATTTTGGCGGTCACCAAAGCGCTGCTGCAATCCGGGGTGGCGTATG
>JBJTXF010000158.1:0-6381 GCA_046082145.1 Limnohabitans sp.
GTTGCCACACATGGGCATCAAACAGCCGCAGCCGTTCAAACCCGAAGCGGCGTTGTCCACCCGCGGCCATACGGCACGCGATTTGTGCAGCTTCAATGGCAATGGTGCCACTGCCACAGCACGGGTCATACACAGGCACACCTTGTTCGACACCGGCCAAAGGCAGTGTGTCAGGAAGGGTTTCACCGGGCGCATACACCGGCGGCATGCTCCAACCACTGGCAGCCAACATCGCTGCGGCCAAGGTTTCTTTCAATGGCGCATCGCCTTTGTCCTCGCGCCATCCGCGTTTGAACAAAGGTTCACCACTGGTGTCCAAATACACGGTTTGGTGTTTGTCACTCAGATGCAAATGCACACGAACGGCCGGACGTTGGGTATCGACATCCGGCCGCACGCCCGACTTGTCGCGAAAACGGTCAGCGATGGCGTCTTTCACCCGCAACGCGGCAAAGTTCAGGCTTTTCAAAGGACTGTGTTGCGCGGTGAAGTCGATGCGAAAACTCTCTCGCGGTGTGAACCACATTTCCCAGGGAACCGCCAACGCAGTTTGGTAAATATCCTGCTCATTCAGGTAAGGCGTATGGGCCAATTGAATCAACACCCGCATGCCCAGGCGGCTGTGCAAGTTCAAGAGCAAGGCTTCGCGCCAAGACGCTTGCAATTGCACCCCGCCACGCAGTGTTTGCATCGCCTCTGCTGGCAAACCGGTGATGTGTGCCACTTCACAGGCCAAATAAGCCTCTACCCCGGCGGCACAGGGGACAAACAATGACAGAGCATTCACAGCGATTTACGCAGGTTGGTGGGCGCAATGCGCAAGGCTTCGCGGTACTTGGCGACCGTGCGACGTGCACAGTCGATGCCTTGCTCCTTGAGCATGTCAGACAACTGGTTGTCAGACAGCGGTTTTTTGGGATTTTCGCTGGCTACCAATTGTTTGATCAACGCACGCACGGCCGTGCTTGAAGCATGGTTGCCGCTGTCGGTGCCCAGGCCAGAGCCAAAAAAATATTTCAATTCATAGGTGCCGTAAGGCGTGTGCATGTACTTGGCCGTGGTCACGCGGCTGATGGTCGATTCATGCAAGCCCAACTCTTCGGCGATCTCACGCAACACCATCGGTTTCATCGCCAGCTCACCGTGGATGAAAAAGCTGCGCTGGCGTTGCGTGATGGCATTGCTCACGCGCAAAATCGTGTCAAACCGCTGCTGGATGTTTTTGATCATCCAACGTGCCTCTTGCAGCCTTTGCTGCAATCCCGCGTGGCTGTCGCCTTTGCTGCCCTTCAACGCATTGGCATAAATATCGTTCACCTTCAAGCGCGGCATGACTTCTGGATTGAGCATGGCGCGAAACTGCGGCAAGCCTTGGCGATCAAAGCCACTGGCTGTGACCAGCACATCGGGCACTACCACGTTGCGCTCGACGTCGATGAAGCGTCGTGCGGGCTTGGGTTCAAGCCGCGCGATCAATGCAATCGCCAATTTCACTTCTTGCTCGCTCGCCCCAATCGCCAGTACGAGCCGCTTGATGTCACGCTTGGCCAGCAGTTCCAAGGGTTGTTTGCAGATGGCCAAGGCGCAATCGCGCACCGCTTGGCGTTCTTCGCTGTCAGCAGGTATGGCGAGCAATTGCAAACGCAAACATTCCGCCAAATCCCGCGCGCCCACACCCGTGGGCTCCAGGCTTTGCAACAAACCCAGAGCCACCTGAAAACGGTGCACCAATTCTTCGCATTGCTCGATGTCGTCACCGGCCAGGCTTTCTGCCAACGTCTGAAAACTGTCTTCCAAATAACCATCATCGTTGAGTGACTCGATCAAGAAGCGCAACGCCGCGCGGTCGGTGTCATCCAACCGCAACGACAACGCTTGTCGGTGCAAAAACGCGGTGAGCGATTCTTGGTTGCGCGCCAGTTCGGTGGCTTGGGCTTTTTCGTCATCGTTGTTTTGCTGGTTGCGCGCGGGCGCGTCACCTCCCCATTCGCTGTCATCAGGAGAAAAGTCGACGCTGCCGTCGCCATCCCAACTCTCCGCCACGCCGGCTGCGTCCAACGGTGCATCCGGCGCCTCGCTGGCAGTGTCCACCCGGACTTCGGTGACACGGTCCATCGGTGCGTCCCAAGTGTCGTTTTCGTGGTCGTTGTCGCTGGGGGTGGCGGCCAGGTTTTCTTGCGCCAGACCGAAATCTTCGCGCGGGGCCAAGTCTTCCAATTCTTTTTCGAGGAACGGGTTGTCATCGAGCATTTGCTCGATTTCTTGGGTCAGTTCAAGGGTGGAGAGTTGCAACAACCGAATCGATTGCTGCAACTGAGGCGTGAGGGCCAGGTGTTGCGAGACGCGCAGTGAGAGGCCTTGCTTCATGCTGCGTCCATGGCCTTACATGCGGAAATTTTCGCCCAGATACACCCGCCGTACCTCGGGGTTGTGGATGATCTCTTGCGGTTTACCTTCTGCCAACACGCGTCCCTCACTGATGATGGCCGCGTGGTCACAAATACCCAGGGTTTCGCGCACATTGTGGTCGGTGATCAACACGCCAATGCCTTTGGCTTTGAGAAAACTGATGATGCGCTGAATTTCCAGCACGGCAATCCGGTCGATGCCCGCAAACGGTTCGTCCAACAAAATGTATTTGGGTTGCGTGGCCAACGCACGAGCGATTTCAACCCGACGTCGTTCGCCGCCTGACAAGGACAACGCAGAAGATTCACGCAAATGTTCAATCCGCAATTCTTGCAACAAACCGGTCAGCCGGAGTTCAATGTCTGCTTTGGACAAGGGACGGTTGTTGTCATCGGTTTGCAATTCCAACACTGCTCGCACATTGTCGGCCACATTGAGTTTGCGAAAAATAGAGGCTTCTTGCGGCAAATAACTCAGGCCCATGCGGGCACGCCGGTGAATCGGTAAATGCTCCACCGCCACGCCGTCGATCGTGATGGTGCCGCCATCGGCCCGTACCAAACCGACGATCATGTAAAAGGAAGTGGTTTTGCCGGCGCCATTGGGGCCGAGCAAGCCCACGACTTCGCCTTTGTTGACATGGACCGACACATCCTGCACCACTTGGCGGCCCACGTAAGTTTTTTGCAAATGCCGAACCAGCAGCCCGTCTGCTTGGTCAGTCCCTGTCATTACTTGGCCGCCTCGTCATCCGGTTTGGGGGTCAGCACCGCGCGGATACGTCCGCTGCTGTTGGCCGGTTTGACACCACCGACCAGGCCGTCGACGGTGAATTGGTCGGTCAGGTTTTCATAAATGATGCGCTGACCGGTCATTTGATCGCTCAACACCGTGCCACGGTAACGTCGGAACTCTGCGCGCCCCAGCAAAGTCAGGCGATCGGCTTTGCCGTCGTATTCAATCAACTCGCCTTCACCTTCTATCCATTCCTCTACACCCTCGCGTTTTTGTCTGAAAAAACCGCGCTGTCCAGATGAAGGCTTGATCACTCCATACTGGAAGCCATCGGGGTCTTGGCGCACTTCCAAACGCTCGCCGCGCATGACGATGGTGCCTTTGGTCGCCAAAACCTTGCCAGTGAAAACGCTGAATTGCCTCAACTCATCGTGTTCCAAGTTATCAGCTTCAACATTCAAAGGCTTTTTGCGGTCAGCCTTTTCTGCCAGCGCGGGCAACAGCGGCAGAATAGACAGGCAAACAAGGAGGAAAAAGTTTTTCAAGGCACGAAAATTGCTGCGTTAAACATTGCCCGCATTGTATGGCAATGATTGTCGCAATACATCAGCGGCCTTTGCGGATTTCGTTGATCAAAAAATCGGTGATTTGCAGCGCGCGCTCCATGCTGCCGGCCAAACTGCCATCGACATAAAAACGCCCGCCGACACCCAAGGCCGGCACGCCTTCGACCTTGTACTGCTCTTGTAACTGGGCGGCACGTCTGGCCTTGCCGACCACGGAAAAAGAATTGAACAGTTCTGTGAATTTGGCCGCAGGTATGCCATTTTTTTCTGCCCACGCAGACAAGGCTTCGGCTTTGTCCAGCGATTGTTTTTCCACATGGATGGCTGCGAACAGTTTGCCTTGCAAAGCCTCCACCATACCCAAGGTCTCAAGCACGTAATAAGCGCGTTGTTGGGCTTCAAAGGTGTCGCGAAATCGCACGGGTACCCGTTTGAGTTCCACATCTTTGGGCAATTTTTTGCCCCAAGCACTCAGCGTCGGTTCAAATGCGTTGCAATGCGGGCAGTTGTACCAAAAGAATTCCAGCACTTCCACTTTGCCCTTAGGCGCATCGGTGGTGATGGGTTTGGACAGCACCAGGTAATCGGTACCCGGCTTGAAACCAGCGGCTTGCGACACCGCGCTGTGCCAAGGGGCAAAAAATGCACCCGCCAGCCCGGCCGAAGCCAACGTATGGAATTGACGACGTTTCATGACCATGCCTTTCAAGTTATCGTTGCACACGAATCAACGCAGATTCGAATTTGTTGGTTTTCAATTGCGCCTGGATTTGCTCGGCTTGCGACTTGCTTTCGAAGGGTCCGAGGCGCACACGGTAAATGATCTTGCCATCTTGGTCGCGCTGCGAAACAACCGCGTCATAACCACCCAGCGCCAACTTGGCGCGCTGTCCTTCAGCATCCGTGCTCGAAACAAATGCACCAGCTTGCACAAAATAGTGGAAGGCATCGGTTTGCTGGGCTTTGCTGGCCGCCAAATCACCAAGTGGATCTTCTGAAACAGCTGGGGTTGGAATCGTCGGTGCGGTAGCTTCAACCGGTTTGTCAAGCTTTGGCATGTCGGTCGGCACATTGGCTGACGGGTTCTTGCCATACAGCGGGGCGTTTGGATCCCAGTCTTTGTTTTTCTTCTCTTCGGCAGCATCTTGTTCTGGATTGCGGGTCAAGCCTTTGTTCATGAAAGGAATGGGCACTTTGGTGACATATACCGCCACCACCAAAGCGATCAGCAGGCCCACCACCAAACCCAAGATAAAACCCACCAAAGTGTTGCCGCGTTGCGCACTCTTCATTGCCATTCGGTGTCCTTGTTACATGACCTCTGGGGCGCTGACCCCCAACAGGTTCAAACCATTTTTCAAAACTTGCGCGGTGGCAAAAATCAAGGCCGCTCGAGCGTTGCGCACTGCCTCGTCATCCACCAAAATCCTTTCCGCATCGTAATAGCTGTGATAAGAGGCTGCCAGTTCACGCAAATAAAACGTCAAGTCGTGGGGCGCCAAATCTACGCAGGCCTGCGCCAGCACTTGCGGGTAGCGAGACAACAACATCATCAAAGATTGCGCCGCCGCGCTGTCGAGCGAAGTGAGATCCGCTTGCTGCAAAAAAGTGTTGAAGTCAGGCGTTGTTGTGCCCTGGTCATTGGCCGAGTGTGGCAAGGACAACTTGGCAATCACAGAACAAATACGGGCATGCGCATACTGCACGTAATACACCGGGTTTTCGTTGTTTTTGGCGCGCGCCAAGTCCACGTCAAACACATACTCGGTATCAGCTTTGCGACTGAGCAAAAAGAAGCGCACCGCGTCCTTGCTGGTCCAATCGATCAAATCACGCAGGGTCACATAACTGCCTGCACGTTTGGAAATTTTGACTTCCTCGCCACCGCGCACGACACGCACCATGGTGTGCAACAAATAGTCGGGATAGCCCTGTGGAATATTCAAGCCCTGGTGTTGAGAAGCAGCTTGCACACCGGCGCGCACCCTGGCGATGGTGCCGTGGTGATCGGTGCCCTGAATGTTGATGACTTTGGTAAAGCCACGCTGCCATTTGGCCAAGTGATAAGCGACATCGGGCACGAAATAGGTGCAGCTGCCGTCTGACTTGCGCATGACCCGGTCTTTGTCATCGCCAAACTCGGTTGAGCGAAGCCACAGTGCACCGTCTTTTTCATAGGTGTGACCAGACGCTTGCAACGATGCCACAGCGTTGTCCACTTTGCCATCGGTGTAGAGGCTGGATTCCAAGTAGTACTCGTCGATCGTCACTTGAAAAGCTTGCAAATCCAAATCTTGCTCATGGCGCAAATAGGCCACGGCAAATTCACGGAGGTTGTCCAAGTCGTTGACATCGCCGTTGGCGGTGACTTGTCGGTCGTCGGCCACCACGGTTTTGCGCGCCAAAAAATCTTGGGCGATGTCCGCAATGTAGTCGCCGTTGTATGCGTTATCGGGCCAATCGGCATCGCCCGGTTTGACGCCCTTGGCACGGCTTTGGGTGGAATGGGCCAGCGTTTGGATTTGCACACCTGCGTCGTTGTAATAAAACTCGCGGTGCACATGCCACCCCTGAGACGCATACAGATTGCAAATCGCGTCACCCAAAGCCGCTTGACGACCATGGCCGACATGCAAAGGGCCGGTGGGATTGGCCGAAACAAACTCCACCA
>JBJTXF010000159.1:0-5546 GCA_046082145.1 Limnohabitans sp.
CGCGCGTGCTGCTTTAGTCACGCGCGGACTGGCCGAGATGACACGATTGGGTTTGGCCATGGGCGCACGCGCTGAAACATTCATGGGTTTGAGTGGTTTGGGTGATTTAGTGCTCACCGCCACCGGAGATTTGTCGCGCAACCGTCAGGTGGGTATGGGGTTGGCACAAGGGCGGACTCTGCCGGAGGTGCTGGAAGCACTCGGCCATGTGGCCGAAGGTGTATACAGTGCACAAACCGTGGTGCAGCGGGCGGTGTCTTTCGGTGTGGACATGCCGATAGCTTCGGCAGTGGTGTCGGTGTTGGAGGGCAAGGTCAATGTTCGCGATGCCGTTTCTGCCTTAATGGGACGCGGTGCCAAAGACGAATAAATCTGAGGCCACCTGCACGCCTTTGTGTGGCTTATTCATTCTCAGTCGGTAGACCACAGCTAAACCAACACATTGTCAATCAGTCGTGTCTTGCCCAGTTTTGCCGCGCCCAACACCACCATGGGTTGATCGGAAAGTGCTGTGACCTGAGACAAATCATGGCCGTGGCGTAAGCTGACGTAGTCAGGTTGCCAGCCTCTGTTGATTAGATTTTGCATGGCATTTTTTTCAGCAGCATCTACGTCAAACTCACCCGCTGATTTGGCTGCATGAACAGCTTTCACCAAGTGATTAAGTGTGACAGACAATTGAACCGCTTCCGAGCGCTCTTGCTGGCTGAGGTACCCGTTGCGAGAACTCAGCGCCAAGCCATCAGGCGCACGGGTGGTGGTACCTGTCACGATATCAATGGGCATGGCTAATTGCTGCACCATGTGTTTCAAGATCAGTTGCTGTTGAAAATCTTTCTGACCGAACACGGCAACTCCTGCGCCGCCATTGAATACGCAGTGAAAAAGCTTTAACACTACCGTGCAAACGCCGGTGAAAAAACCAGGCCTGAATTCACCTTCCAAAATATGGGCCAGTGCAGGATCTGGCTGCAATTTGAAAGTTTGGGCTTGTGGGTAGAGCGTAGATTCATCCGGTGCAAATAAGACATCACAACCTTGAGCGTGTAATTGCTTGCAATCGTTGTCAAAGGTTCGCGGGTAACTGGCGAAATCTTCGTGGGGCAAAAACTGCAAGCGATTGACAAAAATACTGGCTACCGTCACATCACCCAAGGGCTTGGCCAGACGCAACAAATTCAAGTGGCCTTCGTGCAGATTGCCCATGGTGGGTACAAAGGCGGGTTTTTTAAAAGCCGAGAGTTGGTGACGCAACTCGTCCACCGTGCGCGCGATCAACATGTATGGTTTACCAAGCGTGCAGTTTGTTGACAGGGAAACGCTTTTCTTTGACAGCTTGCACAAACGCTTGCATGGCACCCAGGACGCTACCAGCATCAGTCATGAAATTGTGGGCAAATTTAGGCACCTTGCCTTGGGTAACGCCGAGCATGTCGTGCAGCACCAAAATTTGTCCAGCTGTGTCAACACCTGCTCCAATACCGATGGTGGCACAGCTGCTGAGGTTTCGGGTTATTTCACCCGACAAAAACGCGGGCACCATTTCCAGCACCAAGATTTGCGCACCTGCGTTTTGCAATTGCAAAGCATCTTGCATCAGCTGGATCGCAGCGGACTCGGTACGCCCTTGCACACGGTAGCCGCCCAAGGTGTTAACGCTTTGTGGTGTCAAGCCAATATGGCCACACACAGGGATGCCCCGCGTCACCAAAAACTCTACGGTCGGTGCCAACCACGCACCACCTTCTAACTTCACCATCTGCGCGCCGGCTTGCATCAGCACACTGGCGCTGCGAAAAGCTTGCTCGGGTGTGGCATAACTGCCAAAGGGCATGTCACCCAATACCAATGAGCGACCGTTTTGCTTTTGCAGGCCCCGAGCCACAGATTCGACGTGGTAGCGCATGTGATCCAAAGTAACCGGTAAGGTGCTGTTGTGTCCTTGGCAAACCATGCCAAGGGAATCACCCACCAGAATGATTTCAACCCCAGCCAAATCCGCAAGCGCTGCAAAACTGGCATCGTAGGCGGTGAGCATGGTGATTTTTTCGCCACCTGACAGCATGTTCTTCAGGCTGTGTAGGGTCGTGGCGGGTCGTTTGTCGGCGGTTGGCGCAGTGGGCTGAACGCTCATGGCAGCGATTCCTTCGGTGGTAAGAATTCAATGGGCTGGTGCGTATGCCAGCCGAATATAAATTGGGGCGTAGGCCTCGGCCTGTGTGATATCGACGAGCATTTCTTTGGCCAATTCGAGCAAAGCAATGAATGTGACCAGTAATACTGGCACGCCCAGAGAGGGGTCAAAAAGTTGGTCAAACTCAACAAAGCGTTGACCTTGAAGCTTTTTCAGCACGATACCCATGTGCTCTCTGACTGACAGTTCTTGGCGACTGATTTTGTGGTGTTGAACCAATTTCGCACGCCGCAAAATATCTGCCCAGGCAGCTTGTAAGTCAGGCACTTCAACATGCGGGAAACGCGGTTGGGATGATTGTTCTATGTACACCTGTGCTCGCAGAAAATCGCGACCAAGTTGAGGTACAGCATTCAACTTTGATGCGGCCAGCTTGAGTTGTTCGTATTCGAGCAAACGACGAACCAATTCGGCTCTGGGATCCTCCGCTTCAGTGCCATCGGTCACCTTTTTGGGTGGTAGCAACATGCGTGATTTGATTTCAATCAACATGGCTGCCATCAGCAAATATTCGGCAGCGAGTTCGAGATTGGTTTTGCGAATTTCTTCAACGTAACTGAGGTATTGACGCGTCAGTCCCGCCATGGGGATGTCAAGAATATTGAAGTTTTGTTTGCGAATCAAATACAGGAGTAGATCGAGTGGGCCCTCAAATGCTTCGAGAAAAATTTGCAGCGCATCCGGCGGAATATACAAATCCTGAGGCATGGCAAACAAGGGTTCGCCATACAAGCGGGCGACGGCCACATGGTCGATGACCGAAGGCATGTGCGGCAATTCGGCATGTAGACCGGCGAGCCAGTGTGGCGCGGAGGAGGCAATCACTTGGGAGCCGAACTCAAATACACATAAGGTTTTTGCGGCACCCGAGCATCTTTGAATTCAGCTTGCTCTTGCCGGTTGACCCGTTTGTCCCACCAAATAGCGCGGGCTTGCCGTTGCTCGGCCTCCAGCGTGGGCTTGGTGGCTTTGAGTTGCTGCAAAAACTCGGTGGTTTCTGAGACATAAGGGGTTCGGCTGAACAAGGGCATGGATATGATCTTCCTGTATGGAAATGATTCTACCCAGTCGATCTGGCTGTGAAATCGACCAGATGCCTCAAACCTGAATGGCTTCAGGGGTTTGCAATGGCTTTAACAAGCCCACTCGTTTCAGGATGTCCTTGGGTTGGGCATTCAAGCCACTCAAGGTCAATGTCACTCCCTGATTTTGGCAAGCTTGGTACAAATCCTTCATGGCATCAGCACCACTGGCATCCATGTAGATGACCCCTTTGCAATCCAGGTTCAGCCGTTGCTTAGGTAAACGATGAATCAGCGAGGTCAATACGTCCACTGCGCCGAAAAACAAAGCGCCTGTGATGGCCCAGTTTTGTGTATCGCCGTTGTCGAGCAACAGTTCGCGGTGCGTCAGGTTTGAAATACGGTAGATGAATGTCAGACTGGCCGCGACCAGGCCCACTGCAATGGCCACCGTCAAGTCCACCAAGACAGTCAACGCAAACACCGCCAACAAAGTCCACCGATAGGGCCAACGAAATTGTTTCAGTCTCGCAAAGGCCCTCCATTCCCCCATGTTCCATGCAACAAACAACAAGATAGCGCTGAGTGCGCCCATCGGCACCCACTTCACCAAAGGTGCTGCCAACCAAACGATCAACCACAAACCCAGGGCATGCACCATACCTGCGACAGGGCTGCTGGCCCCGTATTTGACATTCGTGACGGTACGGGCAATGGTGCCGGTGGCGGGCATACCGCCCACGAAAGGCATGACCGCATTGGCAATACCTTGAGCCATCAATTCTTGGTTGGGGTTGTGGCGATCCTGCACCATGCTGTCAGCCACCCTGGCGCAAAGTAGGGATTCAATCGCGCCCAGCAACGCCAACGTCAGACTGGGTTTGAGCAAGGCTTGTACATCTGACAAGCTGAATGACAATGAGTGAAATGTCAACCCATCTTCAGGCAAATGGCCGAATCGGCTGCCAATGGTTTCCACCGGTAAGCCTGTCCACCAGACCCCAAAACCGGCCACTAACAGCACACACAGTGGGCCGGGTATCCACCGCAAGCAGCGATAAACGGGCAAAGGCAGATAAGGTTTGAGTCCGAATTGCCAGAAAACCAAAATTGCTAAACAGCAGAGATTCAATGCGATGTAAAGCGGTTGGATGTCCGACAAATGAAGCATCACCGCATTGACCAAGCCGAAGGCATCTGTGGGCATGTCCAAAAGTGGCAGACCTAAAAAATCTTTGCACTGGGACATGGCGATCAGTACCGCGATGCCGTTGGTGAATCCCGTGATGACGGCCACGGGTATGAACCGTATCAGGACGCCCATTCGCAGCATACCCATGAGCAACAACCACAGACCTGACATGCAGGTGGCCAACATGAGGCCGGCAACGCCATGGGTTTTGACAATCGTGTACACCAAAACGATAAAAGCACCGGCTGGCCCGCCAATTTGTACGCGGCTACCACCCAAAGCAGCAATCAAAAATCCACCGACGATGGCGGTCACCAGACCGGCTTGAGGGTTCAAGCCGCTGGCAATGGCAAACGCCATGGCCAATGGCAATGCCACCACACTCACCGTGGCACCAGCCATCAAATCGGCGACAAAACGTGCACGGTTGTACCCATGCAAAGCTTCTATCAGTTTGGGCTTGAAAAACAGCAACGACATGCGCGCACTATAGGTTTGCTGCTCTGACTGACAGCCAGGTCACCAATGGTTGGGCCAATGCAAGCGCATCCCGTGCTTGCGTTCAAAATCATCGATATCCTGCGGCAGGTCCAGGTCAGTGACGAAGTGCAAGTTGTCGTTCACATGGCGATGGCAGCGTGATGGGTGGGTTTGTCGCCATTCTTTGCAACCCCAATCGCTGCCGCCTGAAAGAATTTCGGCACGGGCCGTGTCACTTAAAAGGACCGGGTTGCCCGGTTGACCTTGCACTGCGGGGAACACCAATTCGGTACCGCCGGGTCGGTTGACAAACACATGCATGAGAGTTCGAATGTCTTCGGCAGTGACCAGTGGCTGGTCAGCCAAAGCCATCACGACCAAACCAGTGTCGGCGGAAATGGCATGCAGCCCCAAGCGCTGCGACGACACCAAGCCTTGACCAGGGTCCGGGTTGAGCACGCAGTCAACAGGCAAATCCACGAGGGCCGCACCGATCTCATCGGCATAGTGACCGAGCACGACGACCAGTTGTGACACGCCAGCTTCCAACAAGTGGTTGGCCATGCGCTTGATCAACGGTTGACCATCCAGTTGCCAAAATGCTTTGGGCTTGTGACCCATGCGTGAACCTGCACCTGCTGCCAATAAGACGGCGCCA
>JBJTXF010000160.1:0-5902 GCA_046082145.1 Limnohabitans sp.
ATGGCCTCACGCCCGCCATCATGGAGTACGCCAATTGCACAGCCGTTCCCAATGGTTGCAAAGGCATTTCCGTGGCAGGTGGTTATGTCTCACGCGGCAATGGCACAGGTGCCAAAGGCAAATACATTTTCGGCGACTGGAGCAAAGGCTTTGCTGAAAATGACGGCCAAATCTTCGTCGGCACTAAAGGCGGCGACGGCAAATGGAGCATGGAAGTTGCCAACGTGACCGTACAAGGTGGAACGCCAAACGGAAAAACCCCATATATCCTGCGCTTTGCTCAGGACAACAATGGAGATGTCTACGCTTTGACCTCTATCACCACTGGTCCTAACGGTTCTCAAGACACCATCTACAAGGTGGTTGTGAAGTAATTTTTAGACCTTGAACGATAGACTGCTGCCTGCTTCTCGCAGGCAGCATTTTTTGTATTACACTGATTTCATGTCTTCTTTGTCCACAACCCCCACTTTTCTCTGCCGCTCAGCTCTGAGTGCGTGTTTTTCAACCTTGTTGGCCGTTTTGTGCGTCACCTCCCAAGCATGGGCACAAGAAGCTGCCGCCGCCAATGAGCCTTTGCCTGACATGAGCAGCAAAGTGATGCTAGACCCTAGCTACATAGAGTCAGGCAAACAGGTTTGGGATGGTCAATGCCGCCACTGCCACGGAAACAGTGCGTATCCCGGTAAAGCCCCCAAGCTCAAACCTTCCAGTTATCAACCGGATTTCGTTTACGACCGCGTCACCAATGGGTTCCGCAAAATGCCAGGCTGGAAAGCTGTTTTCAATGAGAAGCAACGCGTTGGTGTGGTTGCTTACATCATGAGCTCGGTGTTTGAACCTTGATTTTTTGAACATCAATCTTGAAAAAAAACCTGCTGTCTATCTCAGCAGGTTTTTTTTCAAGCCCTGTGGGCATATATTTGGATCATGGTCAGACAAGCAGGCTATTTCAGGCGCAAAGCAGGGGTTCCCCCATGCCATTTAAGGCATTGAAGTGATATGATTTTTTTCTCTGTAATTCAAAGCGTATTTCAACCCTAGAACTGCGCTTGACGAAGATTTCTCATGACAACGCATCCTTCACACCCAACGTCTGACAAAGACGCACATGCTTCCTCGGTGGAAGAAATGTTCAGTGGCAAATCCGTGTCATGTCCTTGCTGTGGCGGAACCTTCACACCCAGCATGTTGCAAAAAATCATGGACGATGCAGAACGCTTGGCGTTGCACAAAAAAGATTTCCGTGCCATACGCACGGGTGGATTGGGCATGATGATTGACCCGCATGCGCACATGACGGCGCGTACCACCGACGACTATGAAGCCATGGCGCAAGCAGGTATTGTGGCAGTCATTGAACCCGCTTTCTGGTTGGGCCAAATGCGCACCAACGTCGGTACCTTCATCGACTACTTCTCCACCATCACCGGCTTTGAACGTTTTCGCGCTGGTCAATTTGGCATTCGCCATTACTGCACCATTGGCATGAACCCCAAAGAGGCCAACAACGTCGCACTGGCCGATGAAGTGCTGGCTGTCTTGCCGCGATACCTCACCAAAGAAGGTGTGGTGGCTGTCGGTGAAATTGGCTATGACGAACAAACCCCACAAGAAGACACCGTGTTTCGCGCGCAAATTGAACTGGCCAAAGAATTCGATTTGCCGATCATGATCCACACGCCACACCGCGACAAAACGCGCGGCACCCAACGCACCATGGATGTGTTAGCAGAACACGGTTTTGATCCTGCCCGTTGTGTGATTGACCATAACAACGAAGAAACGGTGCGCGAAGTGTTAGACCGTGGCTACTGGTGTGCTTTCACCATTTACCCATCAACCAAAATGGGCAACGAGCGATTGGCCGCATTGGTGCAACAGTACGGTTCGGAGCGTGTCATTGTGGATTCCTCTTGCGACTGGGGGGTGTCTGACCCACTCGCCGTGCCAAAAACTGCACGCTTGATGGCTGATCGCGGCATTTCTGCCGACACCATTCACCAAGTGGTTTACAAAAATGCGTTGGCCATTTATGGTCTCAACGGTGAAATGCAAGAATCGCATTGGCTACAACCCCAAGCGATCGACCAACGCACCTTGTACGAGGGTAATTCTGTGTTGCGCGGACAAGAACCCAAGGTGACCACCCGTACTGTCGACGCCAACATCATCCGTTGAATCGCCACCCACCTAGTTTGTAGTCCTATGCAGCCTTTGATTGTTTTGAATGTGGTGGGTCTGACGCCGCGTCATCTGGGGCCACTCACGCCACGGCTGACCGCGTTTGCCAAACGTGGCGGCATGCGTCCCATGACCACCACCTTGCCTGCCGTCACATGCACCGCACAGGCCAGTTTCATGACTGGCCTTCCGCCTGACCAAACCGGCATTGTGGCCAACGGCTGGCTGTTTCGCGACCTGCACGAAATCTGGTTTTGGCGCCAATCCAACCGCTTGGTCAAGGGCGAAAAAATCTGGCAGGCTGGCAAATCGCGCAATCCCCAATTCACCTGCGCCAACATGTTCTGGTGGTACAACATGGCATCAGACCATGACTTCGGTGCTACACCGCGCCCCATTTACAAAGCTGATGGCCGCAAATTGCCCGACTGCTTCACCATCCCCACCGATTGGCGCGAAAAGCTCAGCAGTCGTCTTGGCAAATTTCCGTTGTTCAATTTTTGGGGCCCGAACACCAACATATCGTCAACCCGCTGGATCGCCAAAGCCTCTGAATTGGCCATCACCGACTTCGACCCCACACTCACACTGGTCTACCTGCCGCACCTGGATTACGACTTGCAACGGCACGGGCCCGACGAATCGCATCCCTCTGTAACCAAATCTCTACAAGAGGTTGACCAAGTGGTCGGTGAGCTGATCGACTTTGCCCAAAAACATGGCCGCAAAGTCATGGTGTTGTCCGAATACGGCATCACCCCAGTGGATCGACCCGTGCATTTGAATCGCCACTTCCGCCGCGAAGGCTGGTTACAAGTTCGCATGGAAGATGGCCACGAAATGTTGGATCCCACTACCTCAGCGGTATTCGCGGTAGCAGACCATCAGATCGCCCATATTTACATCCGAGACCCGGCCATGGTGCCCCAAGTCAAACAATTGCTCCAAGGCATTGCCGGCGTCGAATCGGTCTGGGACAAGTCCGAGCAAGCGGCGCACCATATCGCACACGAACGCAGTGGCGAACTCGTCGTCATGTCCGACGCACGCTCTTGGTTTACCTACTATTTTTGGTTGGACGATAAGCTGGCCCCGGATTTCGCACGCACGGTGGAAATCCACCGCAAGCCCGGCTACGACCCGGTGGAATTGTTTCTCGACCCGGCCATTGCTTTTCCCAAACTCACCATCATCGGCAAATTGCTGAAAAAAATCTTGGGTTTCCGCATGCTGATGGATGTCATACCGCTGGACGCGACCTTGGTCAAAGGCTCGCACGGCAGACCCACCGATGACCCGCAAGACGGACCGTTGGTCATGACCGATTCACCCGAGTGGTTACCTGACCAGGTGTCGGCCACCGACATCAAAAACATTGCGCTGCGTCATATTTTTGGAGACGCTTCCGACGCCACCAGGGCTTCCTGATTTTTTTGAGTTGAGTACCAATGAACAACATCTACCACTACCCCAACAAGCAACGCAAACTCGATGCGGATATTTCTGCACCGACCGACAGCGTCGACACCCGCGCCATCGTTGACAGTGTGCAAATGCAGCGCTTTGTCGTGGAATACGACTATCCGGTGGTGTTCACTCGGCATGCGTTCGACCCGGTGAACTTGCACTTGCTGGAAGTGGTGCGCCGCCGCGAACCCGGCAAACGCCACCGTGTTGCCGTGTTCATTGATGGCGGTGTGGCCCAGGCTTTGCCGCACTTGGCAGGGCAAATCCAAGCGTACTTTGCCGCACACAGCGAATTCCTCGACTTGGTGGGCGATATCGTGGTGCTCCAAGGCGGCGAGGAGTGCAAAAACGACCCTGATTTCATCACCAACCTGTTGCAAATCCTGTCTGATAAAGCCATTGACCGGCATTCTTACGCGATTGCCATCGGTGGCGGCGCCATCATGGATGCGGTCGGTTATGCCGCCGCCATCTTCCACCGCAGTGTGCGCCACATCCGCTTTCCCACGACCGTGCTCGGTCAGGACGACAGTGGCGTGGGCGTCAAAAATGCCGTCAACTGGCTGGGCTTGAAAAACCTGGTCGGCACATTTGCCCCCCCGTGGGCTGTGATCAACGATGGGGTGTTCATTGATTCTTTGCCTGCACGCGAAAAGCGTTGCGGCATGTCCGAGGCTGTCAAAGTTGCCTTGATTCGTGACCGCGAATTTTTCCTCTGGCTGGAAAGCAACGCCTTGGCATTGGCGCGGTTCGAAACTGTACCGCTGTCCTACCTGATCAAACGCTCAGCACAAATTCACATGAACCAGATCGCAAATGGTGGCGATCCTTTTGAATCCGGCTCGGCGCGTCCACTCGATTACGGCCATTGGGTGGCGCACAAACTCGAGCGAATGACCAACCAGCACATTCTCAGCCACGGTGAAGCGGTAGCGATTGGCATTGCACTCGATGCACATTACTCGGTGCTGGCAGGCTTGTTGCCTGCAGGTGAAGACATGCGGGTTCATCAACTGCTGGTCACTCTGGGCTTCAAGCTTTGGAACGACCAACTGGAAGCCCGTCATGAAAGCGGACGTCTGGCCGTTTTGCAAGGCTTGCGTGAATTCAGAGAACACCTCGGTGGCGAGTTGACCATCACCTTGCTCAGCGCGATTGGCAAAGGCATAGAAGTGCATGAAATCAACGACCAATGGGTGACCGAATCCATTGCATGGTTAAAACACCTCAGGTAATGCAATGCATCTGCCTCGGCTCACAGCCCAACCCCACCTCACCTATTGCACCAATATCCACGCAGGTGAGAGCTGGGAGGAAGTCAGAGACAGCCTAAACACCTTTATCCCGCCCATACGGGACGCACTCACACAGGGTGCAGCCATAGGCATTGGTTTGCGACTGTCGGGCCATGCGGCTTTCAGCCTGCAAGATACCCACACGCTCAAAGCCTTTCAACAACAGCTGCTTGGATTGAACGCCTATGTGTTCACCATCAACGCTTTTCCCTACGGCATATTCCACGCGACGCAAGTCAAGCAAGCGGTGTATTTGCCCGATTGGACATCGCCAGAGCGTTTGCGCTACACGCTGGCCTGCATCGACATATTGGCCGCCTTGCTGCCCGAAGGCGTGGATGGCAGCATCTCCACCGTTCCCGTGGGTTTTCGCGACGCCGCCGACGCACCAGGTGCCATGGAAAAAATTCTCGACCACCTGCTGCAATGCGTGGTGCATTTGGTCCATTGCGCCCAACGACAAGGCAAGCTGATTGCGCTGGCGCTCGAACCCGAGCCAGCTTGCTATCTTGAAACCACGCAAGAGGCGGCCGATTTCATCCTGCACCACATGCGCAGTCCCGCCGTGGTGTCACAACTGGCACAGGCTTTGTCGTGTAACAACGAACAAGCCATGGCCGCATTGCGCACCCATTTGGGCGTGTGCTTCGATGTCTGCCACAGTGCTGTCGAATTTGAAGACCCGGTGCAAGCCATGCGGCAATTGCGTGAGGTTGGTATTTGTATTCCCAAAATTCAACTCTCCAGTGCGGTCCGCATTCCCGATATGCGAACCGAACTGCTGCCCACACTGCAAACCTTCGACGATGCGGTGTATCTGCACCAAGTGGTGGTGCAAGAAAACGGTTTAAAGCGATTTTTAGATTTACCGCAGGCCATGGCCGCATTTGAAACGGGTCAAGCCAACGGCGAATGGCGCGTGCATTGTCATGTACCGGTGTTTCTTGAGCATGCAG
>JBJTXF010000161.1:0-6149 GCA_046082145.1 Limnohabitans sp.
GGGCCCGTGAACGTGGAGTAAAAGGCCGACTCACCCTCAGGTGGATTGCCATCTCGCACCAATTGCACATACAACTGTGGCGTGATGGAGTCACCCGATAAGTTCACAACCTCATGCTTGACTTCGATGGCATAACTGCCACGTTTGAGCACATAGGTTTTCAACAATTTGACTTCTCCCACGGGCTCTGAGGCAAAGGTAATTTGTAATTCTTTTTCGCCCTCTTTGAGCATGGTGTCGCCAGAGACAATCATCGGTGTTTTGTGCGTGGGCCAAGGGGCTCCACTCGCTACACCAATCAGCCCCGATTGAGCCAAATACACGCGCTCTTTACTGTCGTCCATCAAGACGACATTTTGGTCATTGCGATTCACATCTTTGTGTTTGAGCAACTCGGCTTTGACCAAGTTGCCGCCTTCCGTGCTGAACTGAAGCTTAAGAACGTCAGTTTCTGCTTCGATGCGTTTGGCGGCTGTTGCTGTTGTTGAAGCTTCTGGCAAGTTGCTTACCTGCGGCAAATCAGATTGTTGTTCGCTGCTGTTTTTGCCTGCCGTCGCTGGGTTGTCGTTCGCAGGTGATGTTTGTACAGGCTTGGGAAAAAACGTAGGGTTTTTGCCTTGACTGAGTTGCCATTGGTCCCACAACATGACCAAGGAAAACCCAAAAATAACCCAAAGAATGGTCCGGCGTATGTCGTTCATGGTGTAGGAGACTTGGAAGGTGGGGAAGGTTGGCGTTGCTTGGACCCATCGGTATGCGTCGAACTCGACACCATAAATGGCACCGGATCATGCCCGCCGCTGCACCACGGATGACAGCGCGCAATGCGTTTAATCGTCAGGTAACTACCACTGAATGCACCATGCAGCGCCATTGCTTGCAGTGCATAAGCAGAACAAGTCGGGGTAAAACGACAAGAGGAGCCTAGCCATGGGCTCAAGCACAAACGATAGGCTTTGATCAATGCGATCAAAAAACGTGTCATGGCGAGTACTGCGCCTTGTCAAACAAAAGCTGTAACTCCAATTTGACGGCTGCTTTCAGTGCCCATGATGTCGCGCTGCCAAATAGCCGTTTATCGAATGCTTTTCGTAAACGAACCACTCGGTCACTGGCAGGTAACGGCCAAGTCCTGTGCGCTGCCATGGCATAAATTTGTCGTTTGATGGTGTTTCGCGTGACTGCGCGCTTGGCCCATCGTTTAGGAACCACGGCACCGATGCGGTTGATCTCGGTTGGCGTTTTCAAGTGGAGTGCGAAATGCGCTGTGAAGGTTTGAACGCCTGCACCCATGACCGCATCAAAATCTGTTTTGCGAGTCATGCGTGTCACACCCATTGAAACCTCGTGCGCGTAGGATGAAATATTTTGAATCAGACCGCCAACCGTTTGCGGCCCTTGGCACGTCTTGCATTGATGACGGCCCGCCCGCCGCGGGTTTTCATGCGAACCAAAAAGCCGTGCGTTCTTGCGCGACGTGTTTTCGAAGGCTGGTATGTGCGTTTCATGGTCAATCTCTCTTATTCAATCAAAGGAAAACCACGGATTATCTCCACTTTTCGTTCGTTTTTGGCGATCAAAGTCGTTTGGCTGTGACGCATTACCAAAGATTTGATGGATGCTGGTTAAAAAAACGGTGTTTCTGTGGATATTTTTTTGATAAAGTATCGTTTATGTGCATGACCATTCCATCTATCCACAGTTTTCCCTGTTCAGGAATGCGCACATGAGTTTTTCGGTGATCTCCACTGATTCCAGCGATGCGGGTCAAGCTTTGTGGCAGTCTTGCATCGATTTGCTGGCGCAAGAATTGCCCGAACAACAATTCAACACCTGGATCAAACCCCTGCAAGCCCAGGTCTCAGACGACTTCTCTAAATTGACTTTGGTTGTGGTCAACCGCTTTAAGCTGGATTGGATCCGCGCCCAATATGCAGCACGGATACATGCTTTACTGGCACAACTGTATGGCCAGCCTATTCAACTTGATTTCACTCTCAGCCAGAAAAACCCCGTCACAAAACACCCGCCGGTCAAGCCGCCGATCGATTCTGAGGAATTTTCTGGCATCTTGGCTACGGTGACTCACGACACCGCACTGAATGGATTTAAAAACCGACTCAACAGCCATTTATGTTTTGATACCTTGGTAGAAGGTACGGCCAATCGCATGGCGCGGGCCGCAGCCATGCATGTAGCCAATGTGCCTGGTCAGTTATACAACCCTCTTTTTATCTACGGTGGTGTCGGTTTGGGCAAAACCCATTTGATGCATGCTGTTGGCAACCAACTGCTGCAAAACAAACCTGATGCCAAAGTGCTTTACATACATGCTGAACAATTTGTTTCCGATGTGGTCAAGGCTTACCAGCGCAAAACATTTGATGAATTCAAGCAACACTACCATTCGCTAGATTTGTTGCTCATTGATGATGTTCAGTTTTTTGCCAATAAAGACCGCACACAAGAAGAATTCTTCAATGCATTTGAAGCTTTGTTGGCAAAAAAATCTCATATTGTGATGACCAGTGACACCTATCCCAAGGGTTTGGCTGACATACACGAGCGACTGGTCTCGCGTTTCGATTCGGGCCTGACCGTGGCCATTGAGCCGCCTGAGCTTGAAATGCGTGTGGCTATTTTGATCAACAAGTCGCGTTCTGAGGGAGCCGATATGCCTGAAGAAGTGGCTTTCTTCGTGGCCAAAAATGTGCGCTCGAATGTGCGGGAACTTGAAGGTGCGTTGCGTAAAATTTTGGCGTATTCTCGCTTTAACCAAAAAGACGTATCGATTCAACTCGCACGCGATGCTTTACGCGATCTTTTATCTATACAAAATCGTCAAATTTCTGTGGAAAACATCCAAAAAACCGTGGCTGACTATTACAAAATCAAAGTCGCCGATATGTATTCGAAAAAACGCCCCGCTTCCATTGCGCGACCACGCCAAATTGCCATGTACTTGGCCAAAGAATTGACCCAAAAAAGCCTGCCTGAGATTGGCGAATTGTTTGGTGGACGTGACCACACCACCGTCTTGCATGCTGTACGCAAAATTTCTGCCGAACGCCAAACCGTCAGCGAGTTGAATCAGCAACTCCATGTACTCGAACAAACCCTCAAAGGCTGAACTTGAACGTACTATTTACTCATGTTGTGGATAATTTTTTAATAACTACATTGTTATCCACAGCCCGTTTGATATTGATCAAGTTGTTCATACACATGAACCCGCTTTTAGGGTCTTTGCAAACAGTGTTTCGGTATAGCCAAGTGATTGATACAAAAGTGGAAAATCGGCTTATCCACACAGATTGGTCTTGCTTATCTACTATGGCTATTCATTAATTAAGTATTTATGAAGAGGATGACATGATTGTCTTGAAAGCTACCCAAGCACAAATTCTTGCTTCGCTGCAATCGGTTGCTGGCATTGTTGAACGTCGCCATACCCTGCCTATTTTGGCCAATGTGATGTTGAATAAAACAGGGGAATCGGTTCAATTGACCACGAGTGACTTGGAAATACAAATCCGCACCGATGCATCATTGGGCGGAGACAGCGGCAACTTCAGCACAACTGTGGGTGCCAGGAAATTGATGGATATCTTGCGTTCTATGCCTGCCGATCAAACGGTGACGATTGAGAGTAACCAAAACAAGTTAATGCTCAAAAGCGGCAAAAGTCGTTTTACATTGCAAACCTTGCCAGCAGAAGATTTTCCGCTGGTGCAAGAGTCGCCTGATTTTGGACAGGTTTTCAGCGTTCCTCAACAAACCTTCAAATTGTTGTTGCAGCAGGTGTCTTTTTCGATGGCTGTGCATGACATTCGTTATTACCTCAATGGCATTTTGTTCGTGGCGGAAGGAAAGCAACTCAGCTTGGTGGCCACCGACGGCCATCGTTTGGCATATACATCTGCAATGCTTGCTGTAGATGTGCCCAAACAGGAAGTCATATTGCCACGCAAAACAGTGCTCGAGTTGTTGCGCTTGCTCAGCGATAAAGACGGTGACATTGCCATCCAGTTTGCAGCGAACCAGGCTCGTTTTCTTTTTGATGGCAAGCAGTTCGTTAGCAAGTTGGTGGAAGGTAAGTTCCCAGATTACAACCGTGTGATTCCAAAAAACCATAAAAACAGCATCACAGTGGGAAAAGCTGCGTTGCTGACCATGTTGCAACGCACAGCCATTTTGACCAGCGATAAATTTAAGGGTGTTCGTATCAATCTCGATATCGGCGTCCTGCGTGTGGCATCTAGTAACGCTGAACAAGAAGAAGCGGTCGATGAAATCGAAGTCGATTACAGTGGTGAGCCCATCGAAATTGGATTCAATGTGTCTTACCTGATTGATGTACTGGTCAACATGGACCAAGACATGGTTCGTATGGATTTGGCTGACTCCAACAGTTCTGTATTGCTCACCATTCCTGACAATGTTTTTTTCAAGTACGTCGTGATGCCCATGCGCATTTGAACTGATTTTCCTCTTGATATATCTGTGCTTTAGGGCGCGTTTCGAATAGATTTATGACAACCAACGACATGGATAGCAACGACCCCAGTTTCATGGCCACGGCACATGGCAATCAATCCTATGGTGAAAGTGCGATTCAAATTCTGGAAGGTTTGGAGGCGGTTCGCAAGCGTCCAGGCATGTACATTGGCGATACCTCCGACGGTACGGGCTTGCACCATCTGGTGTTTGAGGTGGTCGACAACTCGATTGATGAAGCCTTGGCCGGGCATTGCGATGATATTGTGGTGACTATCCATTCGGACAATTCCATCACCGTGACTGACAACGGCAGGGGCATTCCCACTGGCGTCAAGATGGATGACAAACACGAACCCAAGCGCAGTGCTGCGGAAATCGCTTTGACCGAGCTGCATGCCGGCGGCAAGTTCAATCAAAACAGCTACAAGGTATCGGGCGGTCTGCATGGTGTAGGTGTGTCATGTGTCAACGCGCTGTCCAAATGGTTGCTTTTGGTGGTGCGCCGTGAGGGTCAGGTTTACAGCTTGGAATTTGCCAAAGGCTTTGTGCAAAACCGTTTGTTAGAAACCGTCGATGGGATTGAAATTTCTCCCATGCGCGTCACCGGTACAACTGACAAGCGTGGCACGGAAGTGCACTTTTTGCCTGACACCGATATCTTCACGCAGAACCATGATTTTCATTACGAGATATTGAGCAAGCGTTTGCGTGAGTTGAGCTACTTGAACAATGGTGTGCGCATCCGCTTGATCGACGAGCGCACGGGCAAGTCCGATGATTATTCGGGTGCAGGAGGTGTCAAAGGTTTTGTTGAGTTCATCAACTCAGGCAAAAAAATTCTTCATCCCATTGCTTTTCACGCCGAGGGAGAGCGTTCTGCAGAAAGTTACGGCGGAATAGCCGGAACCCATATCGGGGTTGAAGTCGCCATGCAATGGAATGATGGCTATAACGAAAGCGTGCTGTGCTTCACCAACAATATTCCTCAGCGCGATGGTGGCACCCATTTGACAGGGTTGCGTGCGGCCATGACACGCGTGATTAACAAATACATCGAAGAAAACGAGCTCGCCAAAAAAGCCAAAGTGGAAGTCACTGGCGACGATATGCGTGAAGGTTTGTGCTGTGTGTTGTCAGTGAAAGTGCCTGAGCCGAAATTCAGCAGCCAAACCAAAGACAAATTGGTCTCCAGCGAAGTCCGTGCGCCTGTAGAAGACATTGTGGGCAAAGTGTTGGGTGACTATTTGCAAGAGCGACCCAACGACGCGAAGATCATTTGCGGAAAAATCATTGATGCGGCCAGAGCGCGTGAAGCAGCGCGCAAAGCCAGAGAAATGACGCGGCGCAAAGGCGTTCTTGATGGCATGGGCCTGCCTGGCAAATTGGCCGATTGCCAAGAGAAAGACCCTGCTTTGAGCGAAATCTATATTGTAGAGGGCGATTCCGCCGGTGGCTCTGCCAAGCAGGGAAGGGATCGCAAATTCCAAGCCATTTTGCCTTTGCGTGGCAAGATTTTGAACGTTGAGAAGGCCCGCTATGACAAGTTGCTGACTAGCAATGAAATTCTCACCTTGATCACCGCATTGGGTACGGGCATTGGCAAGGTCAGCGCTGATTCCGGTAAATCAGGCTCGGACGATTTCAATATC
>JBJTXF010000162.1:0-2318 GCA_046082145.1 Limnohabitans sp.
GTTGAGCAGGCAGGATTTATTGGCAGAACCTGGGACAGCCTGACCCTCTGGCTCAGGTAGCCTTTTAGGATTATTTTTTCAGCTGGTTTTCAAAGAGATGCTTCTTTACCTCATACTGCTATACTCTCGGGCTTTTCGGAAATTTCCGAATACCTTTTATTGTCAGTTCAAACGTTGAAGGACGTTGTCAATGCCAACCATCAACCAATTGGTGCGTCATGGACGCGAGGTCGAAAAGACCAAGTCTAAGAGCCCTGCGATGCAAAATTCGCCCCAGCGCCGTGGCGTTTGCACACGCGTTTACACCACCACTCCCAAAAAACCAAATTCCGCCCTGCGCAAAGTGGCCAAGGTGCGTTTGACAAACGGTTTCGAAGTGATTTCATACATTGGTGGCGAAGGCCACAACCTACAAGAGCACTCGGTGGTCTTGGTTCGCGGCGGTCGTGTCAAAGATTTGCCCGGTGTGCGCTACCACATCGTGCGTGGTTCACTCGATTTGCAAGGCGTCAAAGACCGCAAGCAGTCACGTTCCAAATACGGCGCTAAGCGCCCCAAGAAAGCCTGATTTTTCAGGTGGTTGGATAAGCCCCGGCAAGGGCTTGTTCCACCAGGACCTGTTAGTGCGGACGCGGGGTCTGCACGGGTCAAGTAAGTGAGGGCCCGATGGGCTCTCAAGGCTGTGAACTCGGCAGCCAACTGAAGCAACAAAGGAAGCAACATGCCACGTCGTCGCGAAGTCCCGAAACGGGAAATACTGCCAGATCCCAAATACGGAAATATCGAACTCTCCAAATTCATGAACGTGGTGATGGAAAGCGGCAAAAAAGCGGTCGCCGAACGCATCATTTACGGCGCCCTTGAACAAATTCAAGCCAAGTCCGGCAAAGATCCGTTGGAACTTTTCAGCGTCGCCATCAACAACGTCAAACCCATGGTCGAGGTGAAATCCCGCCGTGTCGGTGGTGCCAATTACCAAGTTCCTGTCGAAGTTCGCCCTGTGCGTCGTTTGGCACTCTCTATGCGTTGGATCAAAGAAGCTGCGCGCAAGCGTGGCGAAAAATCCATGGCTTTGCGCCTCGCCAACGAGTTGCTTGAGGCATCAGAAGGCCGTGGCGGCGCCATGAAAAAACGTGATGAAGTTCACCGCATGGCCGAAGCCAACAAGGCTTTCTCACATTTCCGCTTTTGATCGAAGCTGCTGTTTGCAGTGGCAGGGTTCGCATGTTGAATGCATGCGTAGCCAAGATACCCGCGCTGCAACAGCCCGATCTGCTGTCATCAATGGCGCAGATACTTTTCTGTTATTCATCTGATTCCCCAAGAGGTTGACCATGGCACGCAAGACTCCTATCGAGCGCTATCGCAATATCGGTATTTCTGCGCACATTGATGCGGGCAAGACCACCACTACCGAGCGCATTCTTTATTACACCGGTGTGAACCACAAAATCGGTGAAGTGCATGACGGCGCGGCCACCATGGACTGGATGGAGCAAGAGCAAGAGCGCGGCATCACCATCACTTCGGCTGCCACCACATGCTTTTGGAAGGGCATGGATGCTTCTTTCCCTGAGCACCGTATCAACATCATTGACACGCCCGGACACGTGGACTTCACGATTGAAGTCGAGCGCTCTATGCGCGTGCTTGACGGCGCTTGTATGGTGTATTGCGCGGTGGGTGGCGTTCAACCCCAGTCGGAAACCGTTTGGCGTCAGGCAAACAAATACCGTGTTCCCCGCTTGGCGTTTGTCAACAAAATGGACCGCACCGGTGCCAACTTCTTCAAGGTCTACGACCAGATGAAGCTGCGACTCAAAGCCAATCCTGTGCCTATCGTTATTCCGATTGGCGCCGAAGAGCATTTCACAGGTGTGGTTGATTTGCGCAAGATGAAAGCCATCATTTGGGACGAAGCCTCGCAGGGCATGAAGTTCCGCTTCGAAGACATTCCCGCCGACCTGGTCGAGGAGGCCAAAAAATGGCGTGAAAACATGGTGGAAGCCGCGGCGGAAGCGTCTGAAGACTTGATGAACAAATACTTGGAAGAAGGCGACTTGAGCGAAGCGGAAATCACCCAAGGTTTGCGTATTCGCACCATCGCCACTGAGATTCAGCCCATGTTGTGTGGTACTGCGTTCAAGAACAAAGGTGTTCAGCGCATGTTGGACGCTGTCATCGAACTCATGCCTTCCCCCATCGATATCCCGCCTGTCGCTGGTACCGATGAAGATGAAAAAGAAGTGCACCGCGAAGCAGATGACAAAGAAAAATTTTCTTCATTGGCCTTCAAGTTGATGACCGACCCTTTTGTG
>JBJTXF010000163.1:0-4211 GCA_046082145.1 Limnohabitans sp.
GTAATTTTTTATTTGTCCCCGGTCCCACCAACGTACCTGAGCGCATTCAACGCGCCATGATGGTATCCATGGAAGACCATCGTTCCCCCAATTTCCCCCACCTGACCCACACCATCATGGCGGGTTTAAAGGACATCTTCCGCTCCAAGCAGGGCACACCCTTTATCTTCCCGTCTTCGGGCACCGGATGCTGGGAAGCCGCACTCACCAACACCTTGTCGCCCGGCGACAAAGTGCTGGCCGCGCGTTTTGGTCAGTTCAGCCATTTGTGGATCGACATGTGCCAGCGCCTCGGTTTGGATGTGCACATCGTTGAATGCGAATGGGGCACAGGCGTGCCTTTGCAGCAGTTTGCAGACATTTTGAAAAGCGATACACAACACCAATTCAAAGCCGTGCTGGCTTGCCACAACGAAACCGCCACCGGTGTCACTTCTGACATTGCGGGTGTGCGCGAAGCCTTGGATGACGCATCGCACCCAGCTTTGTTGTTTGTTGATTGTGTGTCTTCTTTGGGTTGCATCGATTTCCGTTTCGATGAATGGGGCGTGGACATGGCCGTGAGTGGCTCGCAAAAAGGCCTGATGTTGCCTGCGGGTCTGGGCATTTTGTGCGTCAGTCCCAAGGCGCTGTCCATGCACAAAACCGCCACATGCCGACGCGCCTATTTCGATTTGCAAGACATGTTGCAAAGCAATGCCACGGGTTACTTTCCCTACACCCCAGCTTTGCCCTTGATGTATGGCTTGATCGAATCCATGAAGATGATTCAAGAAGAAGGTTTGGACAATGTGTATGCCCGTCACCACTATTTGGCCGAAGGTGTTCGCGCCGCGGTCACCCAAGGCTGGCACCTCAAATTGTGTGCTGCCGAAGCCAAATGGCATTCAGACACCGTCACCGCGGTGATGCTGCCCTCAGGTATTGCGGGCACGGAAGTCATTTCCCGCGCATATCGCCGCTACAACCTGTCCTTGGGTGGCGGCTTATCCAAAGTTGCTGGCAAGCTGTTTCGCATCGGCCACTTGGGCGACATGAACGAAGTGCATTTGATGGCCGCCATCAGTGGCGCCGAAATGGCCATGCTCGATTGCGGCGTGAACGTGCAGCCTGGCAGTGGTGTGGCCGCAGCGGGCCAGTATTGGCGTCAACATGCCGCACCTGCCGGTTTGGGCGCACCCGTGATCAACAAGGATGAGCATGCAAAACATAGTGTTTCTGGACAGGCAATCGTTAAGGGCTGAACTGCGCGCGCCATCGTTCGCGCATGAATGGACCGAGCATGTGCAAACCCGACCCGACCAAGTGGTCGAGCGTTTGCAACATGCCACGGTCGCCATCACCAACAAGGTGCCGATCCGGCGTGACACGCTGGCCCAGTTGCCAAATTTGAAGTTGATCGCCATGGCCGCCACCGGCTATGACGTGATCGACATTGATGCGTGCCGCGAGCGTGGTGTGGCGGTGGCCAACATACGCAATTACGCGGTGCACACCGTGCCTGAACATGCGTTTGCGTTGATCTTTGCATTGCGTCGCAACCTGATCGCTTACCGGGATGATGTGCTCAACGGACGTTGGCAAACCGAAACCCAGTTTTGCTTTTTTGATCACCCGATCCAAGATTTGCATGGCAGTACGCTGGGTATTTTTGGCGAAGGTGTGTTGGGACAAGCCACGGCCAACATTGCTCGCGCCCTGGGCATGAAGGTGTTGTTTGCAGACCATGCCCCGCCCAAAGCTGCGGGTGTCGACTTTGTTTCCCCTGTGCAGGTGTTTGCAGAATCCGACATCATCAGCTTGCATTGCCCGTTGACACCTGCTTCGCGGCATTTCATTGGCATGCCGCAGTTACAGCAAATGAAGCGCAGCGCTTTGCTGATCAACACCTCACGCGGTGGTTTGGTGGATGAGCAAGCCCTCAAAACAGCTTTAGAAACTGGGGTGATTGCAGGCGCAGGTTTTGATGTGTTGACGCAAGAGCCGCCCAAAGACGGTAACCCGTTGCTCGACATTCGCTCGCCGAATTTCATTTTGACACCGCATGTGGCTTGGGCATCGCAACAGGCCATGCAGTTTTTGGCCGATCAATTGATCGACAACATCGAAGGCTTTGTGGCGGGCAAACCGCAACATTTGGTTACCTAAGCATCGGTTTTTTTCTGCAACGCCAAGGCGTACAAGGCGTTGCGCGGTGCGCCGCTGATGTCTGACGCGAGTTTCACAGCGGTTTTGACCGGCAGTTCTGACAACAGCACATCCAACACACGTTCTGCTTGCATCAAGAGGTCTGGCTGCACGGGCAACGCATGCAGTACCAAAGCAAATTCTCCTTTGCTGCGTTGCGCATCGGCTTGTAGCCACGTGTGAAACGCCTGGGCTGGCAGGGTGGCAACCTCCTCAAATTGCTTGGTCAATTCACGTCCAATGGTCAACCACCGGTCGTTGCACACAGACAAGTCTTTAGCCAATGATTCAATGCGATGCGGCGCTTCCAAAAACACTTGTGCCCTCGGTTCGGCCGCCATCTGATGCAATAGGTTTTGTCGCTCAGTGGCTTTGGCGGGCAAAAAACCCACAAACACAAAACCGCTGTCTTCCACACATCCGCTGACGCTGAGCAATGCGGTGATGCTGCTCGCGCCTGGAAGAGGCAGGGTGCGGAAGCCGGCTTGTCTGACCAGAGCCACCAAACGCGCGCCGGGATCGCTCACGCCGGGTGTACCTGCGTCACTCAAATACACGACGCGTTTGCCCTGTTGCAAATGCACAATCACTTGTTCGGCTGCCGTGGTTTCATTGTGTTGATGCACGGCCAGCCATGTGCAGCCGGTTTTGTCCACGCCGTACTGACGCAGCAGCATGTGGCTGTGTCGGGTGTCTTCGCAGGCCAACACATCGGCAATTTGCAGCAGGTACAAACTGCGCAAACTGATGTCGGCCAAGTTGCCAATGGGCGTGGCCATGACATACAGACAAGCCTCCGGGTGTTCCTGGCCTTCGCAGGCTGCCAGCGCAGCCGGGAGCGCCGATTCAAAGCGATGATTCAATGGCAACCTTTCAACAGAGAAACCCGACAACGCCGTCACCCAAACCGAAAACCAGCAAACGCCGGGGCGATGACGCTGAAGACGAGGCCTTGGCATTTTTGCAAACCCAAGGTTTGCGATTGGTGCAACGCAATTACCGCACACCTGGGCGTGGCGGTGGAGAAATTGACCTGATTGTGCGTGACCGACAAGGCACCATGGTGTTTGTCGAAGTTCGCAGCCGTGCTCGCAACGACCACGGTGGGGCGTTGGCCAGTATCGGAGCCGCGAAACGCCAGCGCATCATGTTCGCGGCACGCTGCTATTTGAGCCGCATGACACAGTTGCCGCCATGCCGCTTCGATGTGGTGGTGGTGCAAGCGGGTGAGTTGCAATGGTTCAAAGCGGCTTTTTCGTGTTGAGACTTAACCATTTTTCTAATACCGTTAAGTGGCAAAGGTATGATCGGCCCATGCTAGAACAACGCATTGAACAGCAGTTCATCGATAGCGCAGACTTGAAGTACCAAGCTGCGCAAGTGTTGAGCAAGCCCATCGCGGCGGCTATTCAATCACTGTTGGTCAGTGTCACAGGTGGAGGAAAAGTATTGGCTTGTGGCAACGGCGGTTCAGGTGCATTGGCCCAATTGTTTGCAGCCACTTTTGTAGGCCATCTTGAGCGCGAGCGCCCCGAATTGGGCGCTGTGGCATTGAACACCGATGCGGTGTGGTTAACAGGTGCAGCCAGTAACTACGGTTTCGAACAAGTGTTTGCCAAACAGGTTCGTGCTTTGGGCCAGCCGGGTGATGTGTTGTTGGTGGTGTCTGCCGACGGTCAGGCAGAAAATATTTTGCACGCCATTCGTGCAGCGCATGAGCGCGAATTGTCGGTGGTGGCTATGACCGGCCAAAGCGGTGGAAAAATCCGCCAAGAGTTGCGCGAAACCGATGTGCATATTTGCGTACCGAGCGACAAAGCAGTGCGCATACACGAGGTCCATTTGCTGGTCTTGCACGCTTTGTGTGACGGTGTGGACAGTCAATTACTGGGTGAACAGGAGACGACGGAATGAAATTTGGCCATTTGCGCACCACCAGTGCGTTGTTGATATTGGCAACATGTTTGAGCGCATGTGCCCCTATGTTGGTTGCCAGCGTTGCGGGTTCGGCATTGGTTGCCACC
>JBJTXF010000164.1:0-3164 GCA_046082145.1 Limnohabitans sp.
TGCCAGCCCTGTTATGCATTCTAAAACCCGTCTATGCTGAAGAAGCCAGCAAGTTCTATGTGGAGGTATTTGGAGGCGCGACAAAAAATTTGATGGGGCAACCCCTGTCGGATTCCAGCCGTGCAGGCGCAAATTTCAGTGGGGTGACCAAGGAAACCCATCTTGCGCCGGGTGAAATGTATGGTTTGCGTGCAGGATATACAAAGACAAAAAATTGGCGTTTTGATCTGAGCTATTACGACACCAGCAACGAATTCGTCTGGAAGACCACCTTTCCACCCGCATACTATGGAAAATTTAAAGGCATTGTCAGCACCAAATCACTGGTTGCTACCGGCTACTACAACATCAAGCCCGAAGGAAAAATTTCACCCTATATGGGCTTTGGCATTGGGGCGGCGCAAAAAACCTTGAAATCTACTGTCGAATCATATTCGACTGAACCCTATGCCTATATAGAAAATGGCGACACAACAGGTCTGATTTACCGGCTGACTTCTGGCTTTGACTACGGCTTGACAAACAAGCTCACACTTAACTTAGATATATCGGCTTTGCATGTGGGTAACGTGTCGTCTGGTTCACACCGGTATATCAATGGCAATAAATCCACCATTGGCAAGTACGAATTCAAAGACTTGGCATTGGCAGACATCACCTTGGGACTGAGATACAACTACTAAAGCATGGTGAGCAGCATGCGGGTGGCAACTTTATGAGAGAAACAAGGGTTAGATAAGGGCTAATCTGTTCTGATTCACCCTTCAGGCTAGACCTTGAAATAATCATAAGAATACAATTTCTTCAGTATTCGTCTGATGCCCATATTTCAAAATATTCTGTCATGCATATTGGCGATGGGATGTTGCTGGTCTCAGATGGTGCCACTGTATGCACAAGAGGCACTGTTGACCAATCACAGTGTGCTTGAAGCGCAAACCGTATCGCGCATGTGGGCGTTCATCAAAAGCAAAACAAATGCACCAGATGACTTGACTATTCCGCCAATCGTGGTGGATGAAAGTCTGCCCAAAAATATTCGCCTGATGTTTGAATACCCTAGCCAATATGCGCCCACAACTGAAATGCGGATACGGTTAAACCCACAAAACATGGTGGCTTGGAACAGTGGCATGTGGTACTGGGCGTTGGGTCATGAAATGACGCACTATGCGTTTTTACTGCGCGAAAACGAATGGCAGAAAAAGACTTGGTATGAAAACCGCTTGAAACACCATTGTGACCATGAATTCATGACCATCACGCAAAACATTGCAGAGTTGCTTTGGGAGATTTACGAAAAAAGTGAAGATCGCCTTCACATGTATATCGAGGTCAATAAAAGCTGTAGACACCAACCTAACCAGTGATTGGCTAGCGGGACAAAACTTTGATGCGAACGTTATGAATCGGGTAGCCTTTGCTGCGCAAATGGGTGACGATATCTGGTAAGAGTTGCCGCAATTTGGCCGCGGCTGCATTGTGAGGAGCAAGCAAACACCAACCGCTTTCATCGATAGGCCCTGCTTTGAGCTGAGAAAACAAATCGGCTGATAACAGCGGCTTTATCGTGATCAGATAAAAATTTGATTTTTTGTGCGTAGACAGCATGGCAGACAGCGAGTCTGATTGCTCAATCGCGTCAATCACACTGGTTCTTTGGCCTCGGGACGGGGTGGGTCTGGTCATAGGGAATTATGAACCTGCGCACGGGTAAAATGCACAGCTACTAAAAAGGAACCAGCGTCCATGGCCCGCCATCCGGCGAGGCATGGCCGTTTTGCTTGTATGGCCTTCAATCCACTGACCTTTATTTTTGGCAGCCGCAATGACCGGTTGCTCAAAACCTATCGCAAAACGCTCGAGCGCATCAATGCCTTAGAAGTGCCCTTGGAGTCTTTGAGCGATGAGCAATTAAAAGCCAAAACCACAGAATTCAAGCAACGGCACCAAAAAGGCGAGAGCTTGGACGATTTGCTGCCAGAAGCGTTCGCCGTGGTGCGCGAAGGCTCCAAGCGCGTGATGAAGATGCGTCACTTTGACGTGCAAATGTTGGGTGGTATCGCATTGCACCAAGGGAAAATTGCTGAAATGCGCACCGGTGAGGGCAAAACGCTGACCGCCACGCTCGCTGTTTATTTGAATGCATTGGCAGGCCTTGGGGTGCATGTGGTCACGGTCAACGATTACCTGGCCAATCGCGACGCTCAGTGGATGGGGCGCTTGTACAACTTTCTCGGTTTGAGTGTCGGTGTCAATTTGGCGCAACTCAGCCGCGAGGAAAAGCAAAACGCCTACCGCAGCGACATCACCTACGGCACCAACAACGAATACGGTTTTGACTATTTGCGTGACAACATGGTGTATGAGGCTGCAGACCGGGTGCAGCGCAAACTCAATTACGCCATCGTCGATGAGGTGGATTCGATTTTGATCGACGAAGCCCGCACCCCATTGATCATCAGCGGCCAAGCAGAAGACCATACCGAAACTTACTTGGCCATGAACAAGGTGGTGCCCCATCTGACGCGCCAAGAAGGCGAAATGGATTTGCGCACCGGAGAAGGTGTGATCACCCCGGGCGATTTCACGCTCGACGAAAAGTCGCATCAGGTGTATCTGACCGAATCGGGTCATGAGAAGGCCGAAAAAATCCTCTCAGACATGGGTTTGTTGCCGGCAGGCGCGTCGTTGTATGACCCATCCCACATCGGCTTGGTGCATCACTTGTATGCGGCCTTGCGTGCGCATCATCTATATCACCTCGATCAACACTATGTGAATCAAGGCGGTGAAATCATCATCGTGGACGAATTCACTGGCCGTTTGATGTCAGGTCGACGCTGGAGCGATGGATTGCACCAAGCCGTAGAGGCCAAAGAAGGTGTGCCAATTCAGGCTGAAAACCAGACCATGGCGTCGATCACCTTCCAAAATTACTTTCGTCTCTATGACAAATTGAGCGGCATGACGGGTACGGCGGATACCGAGGCTTACGAATTCCAAGAAATTTACGGTTTGGAAACCGTCATCATTCCGCCCAACAAACCCAGCCGACGCGAAGACCAACTCGACCGCGTTTACAAAACCACCGAAGAAAAATACAAGGCTGCCATTGATGACATCAAAGAATGCCATGGCAGAGGCCAGCCGGTGCTGGTGGG
>JBJTXF010000165.1:0-6744 GCA_046082145.1 Limnohabitans sp.
GTATTTGCTTGCGCCATGCCGGCTCTGTCGCCGCTCACTGCAGCAAAGCTGCAATGTTCGCGTCGGCCCGACCGCCATGTCGGCAATCCACTCGTGCTGTTTCGCGCCACCAAAGTAGTTACAAGCACCCAAGGTGCATGCGTACCAATAGCAACTCGACAGGCCGTCGTGCGGGGATGTTTTTGCCAGCGAAAGAGATGCGATGCTGACCGGCGCGGACGACCATGCCAATGACTTTTTGCAAATCTTGAAAAGCAGCAAAAAACCTATGCGCCTGGATAAAACGGCTTACCCAAAGACGCCGGCATGTTCACCCGAATCCATTGCGGGTTGCGGGATATCAGTGCCAACACCACGATCGTGGCCACATAAGGCAACATGCTCAGAAACTGACTGGGCACCTCCACGCCAGTGGCCTGCAAATGAAATTGCAGCATGGTCACCCCACCAAACAAATACGCGCCCAACAAAATACGGGCCGGTCGCCAAGTGGCAAACGTGGTGAGCGCCAAGGCAATCCAGCCTTTGCCCGCAATCATGCCTTCTACCCACAAAGGCGTGTAAATGACCGAGATGTAAGCACCTGCCAAACCACATAACGCCCCACCGCACACCACAGCCGCCAATCGAATACTGCGCACCGCATACCCCAAGGCATGCGCTGAATGCGGCGATTCGCCCACCGCGCGCAACACCAAGCCAGCACGGCTGCGTTGCAAAAACCAAATCAATGCCAATGTAAAAACCACGACCAAGTACACCATCGGATGGTGCCGAAACAGCGCTGGGCCTAACACCGGTAAATCAGCCAAGTACGGCACTTCATAGCTCAATCGTTCTGGCAATTTGGCCTGTACATAACTGGTGCCGACAAACGCAGAAAAACCCACGCCAAACAAACTCAGTGCCAAACCCGTGGCGTATTGGTTGGTGTTCAAACCGATGACCAAGGCACCAAAGAACAACGACAACAACGCACCGGCTCCCATGCCAGCCAAAAAGCCCAACAGATCGCTGCCTGTGTTCACCACCGTGGCATAGCCAGCGATAGCGGCGCACAACATCATGCCCTCGGCCCCCAAATTGACGATGCCCGCTTTTTCATTGATCAACAAGCCTAATGCGGCAATGGCCAACACCGTGCCAGCACTCAAAGTGGCAGCGATCAACAATGCATAGGTTTCCATCAGGCAAGCCCCCGGGTTGTTGCACTGCGCCAGCGCAACCGATAGTTCATCAACACATCACAAGCCAGCAAACAAAAAAGCAGCAAACCTTGGAACACACCGGTGAGTGATTTGGGCAAACCCAGTCGCGATTGCGCCAATTCACCACCGATATAAAACATACTCATTAAGAGGGCTGAGAACACCATGCCTACCGGGTGCAAGCGCCCTACAAACGCCACGATGATGGCCGCGAAACCGTAGCCCACCGGCACATAAGGTGTGAGTTGACCAATGGGGCCAGCCACTTCCAATGCACCAGCCAAACCAGCGCATGCCCCTGACACCAACAGCGCGACCCAAATGGCACGGCGCGATGAAAAACCGGCGTATCGCGCTGCCGCTGGTGACAAGCCGCCAATTTGTTGCGCCCAACCTGCGCGTGTGCGAAACATGAAAACCCACAATGCCACGACCCCTGCCAACGCCAATAAGGCCCCGATATTGACACGCGATCCCTTGAACAGTTTCGGCACTTGCGTGACAGCTTCAAAGGTTTTGGTTTGGGGAAAGTTGTAACCGAGGGGGTCTTTCCATGGCCCATACACCAAATAGCCCAACACCATGATGGCCACATACACCAACATCAGGCTGACCAAAATTTCATTGGCATGAAAGCGGTCACGCAACCAAGCCGTCAACGCCGCCCAACACATACCGCCCAACAAACCCGCAGCTAACACGGGCACAAAAAACCAACCGCCGCTGCTCTTATCTGCCAGCAAAGCCACACCTGTGGCAAACACCGCACCCATGACGTACTGCCCTTCTGCGCCGATGTTCCACACATTCGAGCGAAAACACAACGCCAGCCCCAATGCAATCAACAACAAGGGGGTGGCTTTCACCACCAATTCACCCAAGGCATAACCGCTGCGAATCGGTTCCCAAAAAAAGACCTGCAATCCTTTTACCGGGTCTTTGCCAAGGGCCATGAACAACAAGACGCCCAAAATCACGGTCAACACCAAGGCCAACAAAGGCGATGCGATACGCCAAAACGCAGAGGGTTCAGGGCGGGCTTCAAGTTTCCACACGTCAGTGCATCTTTTCCTTTTCGTCATTCCACAGACCGCTCATCCAACTGCCGATCTTGGCCACCGTGGCTTGCTCGCGCGATAACGAAGGAGACAGTTGGCCTTGCGCCATCACATGCATGCGGTCACAGAGTTCAAACAATTCATCCAACTCTTCACTGACCACCAGCACTGCACAACCGGCGTCACGCAAGGCCATGAGTGCGGATCGGATTTGGGCGGCAGCACCGACATCCACGCCCCACGTCGGCTGCGACACGATCAATAAACGAGGGGCGGCATCGATCTCTCGGCCGACGATGAACTTTTGCAAATTGCCGCCAGACAAAGACTGCGCAGCAGCCAGCGGCCCGCCTGCTTTGACTTGGTATTTGGCGATGATGGCGCTGGCTTGAGCGGCCAATGCCGACATGTTGACCCAACCCGATCGGCTGATGGCTTCACTGCGAGTGAGCAACAGGTTGTGCGCCAAACTCAGGCCCGGTACCGCGCCGCGACCGAGTCGTTCATCGGGCACAAAATGCAACCCCAGTGCACGCCGTTGCGCCGGGTCGCGTTGACCCACGGGTTGTCCCAACAAACGAATGCTGTCGGGGGCAGCACGCACATCTTCTCCGCTCAAGGCATACAGCAACTCGCGCTGGCCGTTGCCTGATACGCCGGCGATGCCGACGATTTCACCTTGGTGAACTTGCAAGTCCAAAGCCGACAAATGCGTGCCGAAGGGATCTGAACGGGGCAAACTGAGTTGCCGCACATCCAAAACCAATTCGCCTTGCTGACGCTGACTGTGGACCAATGCAGGGGGTTCGCTGCCAATCATCATCTGGCTCAACGATGCATTGGTTTGTTCGCGCGGATCGCATTCGCCGCTGACACGGCCGCCGCGCAACACCGTGCAATGGGTGCACAGCGCGCGAATTTCGTGCAGCTTGTGGCTGATGTACAAAATGCTGCAACCCTCTGCCACCAACTGTCGCAACACCGCAAACAATTTGTCCACCGCTTGGGGAGTTAACACCGACGTGGGTTCATCCAAAATCAACAAACGCGGTTCGCACAACAGTGCGCGAATGATTTCGACCCGCTGCATTTCACCCACGCTCAAGGTGTGCACAGGACGTTCGGGTTCCAAGTCCAAGCCATAAGCCGCGGCTTTGTCGCGAATACGTCGACTGACTTCTGCCAGCGACAAAGATTTGTCCAGGCCCAACCACACGTTTTGTGCAACGGTCAAGGTGTCAAACAAACTGAAATGTTGAAACACCATGCTGATACCCAGTTGCCGCGCTTGCTGGGGGTTGCGAATATGTACCGACTTGCCATTGAAATGGATATCGCCTTGGTCTGGTTGGACCGTGCCATAAATGATTTTCATCAGGGTCGATTTGCCTGCGCCGTTTTCGCCCAGGATGGCATGAATCTGGCCAGGCATGACGCGCAGTGAAATGCGGTCATTGGCCAACACCGCAGGGTATTGTTTGGAAATGCCATTCAGCTCTAACAAGGCATCATGGTTCATGGGGCATTTCCATTTCCGCGTTCCGGTGCAACAATAGCTTGTGAACAATTTTGCAGAGTTGGCATGACATTTCCCAAACTTGATGTGATCCACCGTCACCGGCTTTATTCGCTGAACAATGTACCACCGGCGCGCACCTTGCTTGATGTTTTGCGAGAAGAGTTGCGCGCCACCGACACCAAAGAAGGCTGCGCCAGCGGCGACTGCGGTGCTTGCACGGTGGTTCTCTCACAACCCGATGGCAGTCTCGCCCGCAGCATCAACAGTTGTATTCGCATGGCGCACTCTGCCCATGGCATGAAAGTGACCACCGCCGCAGAACTGACGGTTGACGGAAAACTACATCCCGTGCAACAGGCCTTGGTCGATCATCATGCCTCACAATGCGGCTTTTGCACACCGGGATTTGTCATGAGTTTGTACGACCTGTACCAACGCATGGACGGCAAAGCGGTGACCCGTGAACAAGCCTTGGAGGCTGTGTCCGGCAACCTCTGCCGCTGCACCGGTTACCGCCCCATCATCGACGCGGCTTGCGCGATGCACACCTATCCTCGCCCCCTCACGCCTGCGCCACTGCCTGCCGAGCGAGACACCCGCAACCCGTTGGATCCCACGTATGCCTTACCCACCCAATTGATCGATTTGTTGAAGTTGCGTGCAAGCCATCCCAAAGCCCTCATCATGGCGGGCGGCACCGATGCAGGTTTGTGGGTCACCCAACAACACCGACCGTTTGAACAAGTCATTGACCTCACCCGCGTGAAAGCGTTGTTGCGCATCGAACGTTATGCGCACCATATCGCCATCGGTGCAGCCGTCAATTTGCATGATGCTTTCGCTGCTTTGGCCGAATCACGGCCCTCCATAGCGCATTTTGCAGAACGCTTCGCCGGTCGGCCAGTGCGTCAATCGGGAACCATGGGCGGCAACATTGCGAATGGCTCACCGATTGGCGACAGCATGCCTTTGTTGATTGCATTAGGCGCACAGGTGGTGTTGATGGCGTCTCGCAAAGGTCGCATCGTCAGCCGGCATGTGGCCCTGGAAGATTTTTATGTGGGCTATCGGAAAACCGTTTTGCAAGCGGACGAAGTGTTGTGCTGGATCGTGGTACCCAAGCCCATGCCTGGCGAGCAACTCGTGCATGACAAGGTCTCCAAACGTTGGGAGGACGATATTTCTGCAGTGTGCTTTGCCATGCAATGGCATTTGAAAAACGGTACGGTGCAATCGGTGCGCATCGCTGCCGGTGGCGTGGCAGCCACACCCGCCCGCGCTCACCAAACCGAAGCGGTGCTTGCAGGACAGCCTTGGAACGAAACCACCCTCAAAAAAGCGCAACACACCATCGCACAGGAGTTCTCTCCCATCAGCGACATGCGTGCCAGCGCCGACTACCGCCGCAAGTTGTTGCAACAGTTATTGCAACGCGCCTGGCTCGAGCAACAAGGCCATGCCGTGACGCAACTCGGAGACCTGTCATGAACCGATCTGCCCACCATGAAAGTGCGCATCTTCATGTGCAAGGTTTGGCTTCCTATGTCGATGACTTGCCGTTGACCGAAGGCACATTGCATGCCGCACCCATGCTCAGCCCAAACGCATGCGGTCTGATTGAAAAGTTAGACCTCAACGCAGTGCTTGGCAGCGACGGGGTTCACTCGGTAGTGACCGCGCAAGATATCCCGGGCGACCGCTTGTTGGCGACATTTGTGCATGACGAACCGGTGTTTGCTTTTGAACGGGTGGATCACATTGGTCAAGTGCTGGGGTTGGTGCTCGCCGATTCGCACCTGCAAGCCCGCGCTGCTGCGCAACGCGTGGTACTCAAAGTGAAAACCCAGCCCGTGCATTTGGATGCACGCGCCTCACAAGCGCAGAACGCTACCGTGTTGCCCACCGTACATGTGCAACGCGGCCAAGCCCATCAGGCCATCGTGCAAGCGCCACACCAATGGAGTGGACAACTTGAGATCGGCGGGCAGGAACACTATTACCTGGAAACCCAAATCGCTTATGCCATTCCACAAGACAACGGCGAATGGTTGATTCACAGCAGCACCCAACACCCCGGTGAAGTGCAACACTGGGTGGCGCATGCGTTGCATGTGCCCATGCACGCGGTGCGCGTGGTGTGCCGACGCATGGGCGGTGGTTTTGGTGGCAAGGAAACACAAGCCGGCCATTTGGCGGTGTGGGCAGCGCTGGCTGCAAAAAAAACCGGTCGCCCAGTGAAGATGCGTTTGTCGCGTGAAGACGATTTTTTGATCACCGGCAAACGCCATCCGTTCAGCCACGACTACACCGTTGGGTTTGATGCACATGGTGTGTTGCTGGGCTTGCAGTCCACCCAATGGGCGCATTGCGGTTTCAGTGCCGACCTGAGCGGCCCGGTGTCTGACCGGGCGGTGTTCCACACCGACAACGCCTATTTTTTGTCGAATGTCGACATCGTGTCACACCGCAGCAAACTCAACACGCAAAGCCACACCGCATTCAGAGGCTTTGGTGGGCCTCAAGGGATGATGGTGATTGAAACCGTGATGGGCGACATTGCCCGGCAATTGCAAATCGATGCTTTCGATGTGCGCATGGCCAATTTGTATGGCGCTGCCCCGCGAAACACCACGCATTACGGCATGGAAGTTCCGCACAACATATTGCCTGAATTGATGCAGCAATTGGCCGATGACTGCCAGTACCGCCAACGGCGCGAGCAAGTGGCTCAATGGAATGCCACCAACCCCGTCATCAAAAAAGGGTTGGCACTCACGCCTGTGAAATTTGGCATCAGTTTTACTGCCACTCCATTCAACCAAGCGGGCGCACTGGTATCGGTCTACACCGACGGCAGCGTGCGCATCAACCACGGCGGCACTGAAATGGGCCAAGGGCTGCACACCAAAGTGTGTGCCATCGTCGCAGATGTCCTGGGCGTGTCACTCGACCAAGTGCG
>JBJTXF010000166.1:0-2028 GCA_046082145.1 Limnohabitans sp.
TGGTACGGCAAGAGCCACGTGCTGCACGGCGTGGACTTGAGCGTCGCGCAGGGCGAGATCGTGAGCCTGCTGGGGCGCAACGGGGTGGGCCGTTCCACCACCGCCAAGGCGATCATGGGCTTGGTAGATTGCCAGGGCACCATGACCTTTCACGGTCAAAGCTTGGTTCATCGAAAACCGTTTGACATTGCGCACATGGGCATCGGTTATGTGCCGGAGAACCGCGATATTTTTCCCAAACTGACCGTGCACCAAAATTTGTTACTTGGCCTCAAAAGTAAAGTTCCTACAGGACGCTGGCAATTTGACGATATGTACCAGCTGTTTCCCCGCTTGCGGGAACGTCAGCACACCGAAGCAGGCGTGTTGTCCGGCGGTGAACAACAAATGCTGACTTTGTGCCGCACGCTCATGGGTGACCCTGAACTCATCATCATTGATGAACCCACGGAAGGGTTGGCGCCCAAAATCGTCGAGCAGGTCGGTGTGTTTTTGCAAGAGCTTCGTCACCGTGGTGTTTCGGTTTTATTGATCGAACAAAAACTCACCATTGCGATGCAAATCTCTGACCGTGCCTTGGTCATGGGCCATGGCAGTATGGTGTTTGATGGTACGCCCGCACAATTGAAAGAGGACGCAGCGGTTCGCAAAGAATGGCTAGAAGTCTGACGAAAGTCTAAAACTTCGGTCTACAATCTGCAAAAAAGTACGATCGTTCTTTTTTAATCCATTTCCATTTTCAAGGAACCTACATGAGTGCTGATTACGCTGTTCATGGCGATGTGGCCGTGATCTCTATGGATAACCCACCCGTCAACGGACTCGGTCTGGCTACCCGGCAAGCCATCGTGCAGGGTTTGCAGCAGGCTGTTTCAGACAATGCAGTCAAAGCCATTGTGGTCACAGGGGCCGGCAAGGCTTTCTCTGGCGGCGCTGACATCAAAGAATTTGGTTCACCCAAAGCGCTGCAAGAGCCGAATTTGCTCAGTGTGATTTCTGCCATAGAAAACTCCAGCAAACCGGTGGTCGCGGCCATACACAGCGTGGCCATGTGTTGTGGCCTCGAATTTGCGCTCGGTTGCCATTACCGTGTCGCTGCTCCGGGTTGCGATGTGGCATTGCCCGAAGTCAAGTTGGGATTGATCCCCGGCGCTGGCGGCACGCAACGATTACCCAGAGTGATTGGTGTTGAGGCGGCGTTGAACATGATCGTCAGCGGCGAACCCGTCAAGAGTGAAATGCTCGCCATGTTGCCCGGACAAAAATTATTTGACCAAATGGCCGAATCCAAAGACAGTTTGTTGCAAGAAGCCATTGCATTTGCCCAAAGCGTGGTGGGTACCTCGCCCCTGCCGCTGGTTCGCAACTTGCCTTGCAAGCACCCCAATGCAGATGCCTTTTTCAAATTCAGCCACAACATGGTCAACGGCATGACCAAAGGCAAATACCCTGCGCCGCCCAAATGCATCGAAGCGGTGCAAAACGCCACCAAGATGAAATTTGACCAGGGCATGGCTGCGGAGCGTGAAATTTTCACCAACCTGATGTGGACCCCGGAATGTCGCGCACTGCGCCATTTGTTTGTGGCTCAACGCGCAGCTTCCAAAATCGACGATGTGCCGGCAGACACGCCCCAACGAGATATCAAGTCGGTGGCTGTGATCGGTGCTGGCACTATGGGTGGCGGCATCAGCATGAATTTTCTCAACGCGGGTATTCCCGTCAAAATTTTGGAGATGAAGCAAGAGGCCTTGGACAAAGGTGTCGGCATCATGCGCAGCAACTATGAAGCGCAAGTCAAAAAGGGCAAGCTCAAAGAGGACAAACTCAAACAGCGCATGGACTTGCTCAGCACCACGCTCAACTATGAAGATTTGAAAGACGCAGACCTGGTGATTGAAGCGGTTTTTGAAGAGATTGGTGTCAAGGAACAGGTGTTTAAAAAGCTGGATGAAGTGATGAAACCCGGTGCTATCTTGGCCTCCAACACCTCCACGCTGGATGTCAACGCCATCGCCCATTTCACCC
>JBJTXF010000167.1:0-2600 GCA_046082145.1 Limnohabitans sp.
GACTGAATATGGCGAACGTTACAAAAGCGGCTGTCACCCCTGATGATGTCAACGGTCCTTATTTCGCCAGCCCAATCGTAGACGTCTTGAAACAGGTACTGATGAATTTTGCAAAGATGCGCTAAATCGAATGAGCCTTCGACTGGGCTTTGCGTAAGTTCGAGAAGACGTATGGCTGTGAAGTCACCTTCGTACTCATCAAGCTGGTCTTGATCCGTTATTCCAGCCTTGTTCTTGAGAACAGCAGTACCAGGGATGCAATAAACGTCATCCGCGTCGTAGCGCGACATATTTGGCTTTGACTTCGTTGAGCAAATCCGTGGTCGATTTTTTCCCATCTACGTAGGCTTGCAAGGAGGGCTTCAGACTTTCGCTTGGACTGAGCTTTTCAATGCGAAGCGTTGCAAGCATATTGGCAACATTTCTCTGCCTTGCAGACTGAGTTAAAGCAGGATTTGTCATGGCAATACCCCTGAAATTTATGAAAATTTTAGCGTGTCAGCGCCATTTTGTCACTGGTTTTTGGCATTTTTAAAACGCTGATTTATGGGTTCTTAGCTACGGTTGTTGTAGCCCGGGTGGATTGTGCAGTTTCAAAAAACAGGGCTACGAAAAATTACGGCCAAGTACTTTGCAAACGCTCATGGTGATCTTTAACAAGTACCCGTCCAAGGGGGGTGTCCGATTTTTTGTGTAAACGGAGTTAAGGGTCATTGATGAGGGACCCGATCCTCAAACTCAATACTAAACCGATTCAGTGCTGCCTTCCAATCTCGAATCGGCATGTTCCATTTCTGGCTGATATTCCTTAGTGCCAAGTAGAACAATTTGCTCAGCGCCTCATCGCTTGGAAACGATCCACGGTTCTTCGTGATCTTGCGCAGACTCATGTTCACAGACTCAATGGCATTGGTCGTGTCGATCACTTTGCGAATCTCCTGCGGATAGTCAAAGAACGGGATGATGCGCTGCCAGTTACGACGCCAGCTTTGCACGATGGGTGGAAAGTCTTTGCCCCATACCGTTTCAAATTCATCCAAGGCTTGTGACGCTTGCTCCACCGTGGCGCAGGCATAGATTGATTTGAGAGCGGCTGCCACTTCCTTGCGCGTCTTCCACGACACATAGTTCAGACTGTGGCGCACCATGTGCACGATGCAAAGCTGCACCTTTGCCAGCGGGTACACCGTCTCAATCGCCTCAGGAAAGCCCTTTAAGCCGTCCACGCAGGCAATGAAGATATCTTGTACGCCCCGGTTCTTGAGCTCGGTGACCACTTGTAGCCAGAATTTGGCGCCCTCGTTTTGGGCGATCCACAAGCCCAGCACCTCCTTGTTGCCGGTCATGTCGATGCCAATGGCAAGGTACACCGCCTTGGCTTTAACCACACCAGAGTCACGCACTTTGACGTGAATGCAGTCCAGATAAACAATCGGGTACACAGAATCGAGAGGGCGCGACTGCCAGGCTTTAACTTCCTCCACCACCGCATCCGTGACAGAGGAGATCAGGGTGGGGGAAACCTCGGTGCCATACATCTCCTCTAGGTGGCTCTGGATCTCTCGCACCGTCATGCCGCGTGCATAAAGCGACAAAATCTTATCGTCAAAGCCCGCCCAGCGCGTCTGGTGTTTGGGGATCAACTGCGGCTCAAAGCTGCCTTGTCGGTCACGGGGAATCTCAATAGGCAACTCACCAAACTCACCCTTGAGCGTCTTCCTACTTTTGCCATTGCGAGCATTGCCATCTGCGTTGGTGACAGGTGAGTTCTTGTCATGCCCAAGGTGCTCGCACATCTCAGCGTCAAGGGCACGCTCGACAATCAATTTGGTTAACTGCTTTAAAAGCCCATTCTCACCAATCAAATCCTCTGGCTTTTTGTAATCAGCCAGCAAACTGTCAATCAGCTCTTTGGGTACTGCTTTCTTTGTGTTTAGGGTCATATCCACTCCTGAAAGTTCGACGGTTTCCCGCCATTAGACCGTTTACACAAAATTCAGTACACCCCCCACTGGGATGTTTAAGAACTTCTTCGGCAGCGCCACCATCTCCACCTCCAATGATCAATACATTCCGAGGTTGCATTTGAGAGCACATAGCAGGGTGAATCATGGATTCGTGGTAAACAAATTCATCTTTCTCAGAGGTCATGAAATAACCGTCTAAACTTAGCAATTTTCCAAACTGTGGTGTTTGATGAATCTCTAAAGATTGAAAGCCCGTATGCCTGGACTCAAGCGTTAAATTGGAATGAACAAAAAAACCGTAGTCAGGGTTCATTTGCTCATACAAAAATTGCTGATCACGCGGCACATCGTGAACGACAGAACGTTGAGGTTGATACAAAGCCAGAAAATCATTCATCACTTGGCGGGCTTTATCGGTGTTATCCTTGGTGAAATTGCATGCATAGATGTCTAAAGTGACACTTTCAAGTTCTTGCCATGTATGTATGGACAAATGGGATTCAGACAATACCAAGCAACCAGTCACGCCGCCATTCTCAAAGGGGTGAAAAACCTCTCGAACAATCGTCAAGCCAGATCGAAATACCGAATGCATGCAAAACTCTTTGACCGATTGCTCATGTAACAAGAATT